>CAZCPK010000019.1:13670-18290 GCA_964500755.1 uncultured Anaerolineales bacterium | reverse complement strand
TCCGTGGTTAAAAATAGACGAGAGCAATGAAGTCCCCCACGTAGTAAATACGCCCCGTCACAAGGTTCAGTACCGTACACTTTTCCAAGTCTTTTGTGACATAGAATTCCACAGAAACTTTTCAAGTTTTTCTGTAGAAAGAACCTCAAGAAACTCACATTCATCGCACCGACCTATCTACAGGGGCAAACGAAGCGGTTCTGAGATTTTCTGAGGTCTCTCAGGACTCCCTGCGCCGTTTGCTCAAGTCATCAACCTTGCCTTCGTTTGCCTTGAACCCATCCAAGCACGCTCTGGTATAGCGACGATGTTTTCGATAGACGACTTACTCCGAAATCGCTACCCTCCCCCAGCATACCCCAGTTATGGGACTTGCTATTGATCTCTTCGTGTGATCTCTGTACTCCGTATAAGGTGCAACGCACCTGCGATTACCCGATCATGTTGGCTAAACATCCATGATAGCGTGCCCAGAATGGCTATTTTTAAGCATTCGAAGGTGCGTCGCGCCTGGCTACGTTCTAATACCGAAATTTAAGGTGATGGTTATGCTGCGCGCAACTACTCCATAGCCCAGGTCAGAGATCCATGTCTTTCTTTGGTCACATCTTTTTCAGGTTAGCCGATATTGCAAACCCAATCCAAATGTTTACTCTTTATAATAAACTTGGAGCCTCAAGTGAACCTCGTTCGTATTATTTATGATTGGCGAGGGACGCAGCTCATAGGGACAGGAGACGTAGATTTTGGTTGAATTTCGCCCGGTCACAACAGATGGTGCCTTTCCTGCCGGAGATGCAGCTATCAAGATAGGCGAATGCAAGCCGTCCAAACCTCATTCTCGGTTGTAGCAATCAGGTAGAAGTCCCTTGAGCACTCTTCAAATGGCGGGTAGGTATTCACTCAAATAGGGAGGGACAAGAACATGCACTCTCGAGTTAGGGAATCTTTGCTTTTGGGATTCAGTCTTTGCATTGTCATCATTCTAATCTTTACCACGCTGCCGGTCGGTGCCAGTTCTCCATCCCCATGGGAGGAGGGTGTCACGTATGCGGTTGACGCTCGGGTAAGCTACGAAGGTGCAGTTTATCGCTGTATTCAGGGGCACACCAGTCAAGAAGGTTGGGCGCCGCCTGATGCCCCCTCACTCTGGGAAGAGGAAGAAGAGACACCCACCCTTACGCCTACTCCTACCCTTACTCCGTTCCCACAGGTGGATTGGCAACCAGACACGGTCTATGAGATAGGAGAGCGCGTCTTTTACGAAGGCGAGGTATACGTATGTATACAAGACCACACCTCGGCCGTGGGGTTAGAACCCTCAGCGGTATCGGAGTATTGGCAGTCGGATGCTGAAGCGCTGGTTTTAAGCTACACTGACGGTATCTGGAGAAACGCACAAGGCCCCTCCGGTTCCCCTTCTTGTCTCTACTACAATAATACCTCACCGACCGGCGACGAGAACCAGGTGGCCTATGGTACATCTTCCAATAGCGGGTGCCCCGGCGCCCTGGACCTCAACCAGCAGAGTGGTTTCGGCTTTCTAGGTGCCCCTACCGCCATCGTAGATCCCGGAGAAGTCTTCTATCTCGGTGAATTAACGCATTACAATCGTCCCATTTACACCGATCGAAAATTCTCGGATGCCGACCTCTCCGTGACGTTGGACTTTGCCAATCTGGCATTGACGACGGCTTTGACCTACCCGATGCACCTAGATGAGACTACAAACGCCGAACCTTGCCCCTATCCCGGCGACGAACCTTGTGCTGATAGGGTGGATTTCGCTGCCACCATCCCCGATCAGACCTTTAACATTAACGGTATCTACTACACGCTTCAGATTGTAGGATTCGTTCCGGGAACGGCGGAGACGTGTCTCTTCACCTATGATCCCATCAATGAGTTTATCACCGAAGAGAATGAGGAAAACCACGCCTGCCTCTACGGACAGATCCTCGTAGCTGCTCCGGACATCCAACTGGAAAAATCTCCTTCTTTTCAGACGGTAAATCTGGGAGAATCCGCTTCCTTCACTTTGACTGTTCAGAATACCGGAAATGCGACCTTGGATAACGTTGTACTCACGGATAATCAGTGTGACGTCCTGAATGGCCCCTTGGATGATGCCGGTGAGGACCTGATCCTCAGCGCAGGCGAGAAGTGGACGTACACATGCGCGGTCGACGAGGCGAACGAGGATTTTGTCAATACGGCGCACGTCGTTGCGAAAGACCCCCACGATGGAATAGTCGAGGATGAGGATAGCGCCGAGGTCAAAGTTCCCCAGTTAACCGTCGAGAAAACGGCCTCACCGACCACGATCACGGAGCCGGGCGGTGTGGTCGCCTTCGCGGTTACCGTCACGAATCCAAGCAACGTGTCCCTGGATTTGACGGCAATCACGGACAGTGTCTTCGGCGCGGTCTGTGATGATCTGGTGGGAGAGACTTTGGCGCCGGGCGCTTCGACGAGTTGTAGCTTTGAGGAGGAAGTGACCGGAAACGCTGGAGAGTCTCATTATGACGAGGTGACGGCCACAGCAAGCGATGAGTACGGGACAACCGTCGAGAACTCCGACGACGCGACGGTCACGCTCACGGACCACGTCCCTCAGGACGCCGACCTCACCGTCCAGAAGGTCGCCACGCCGGAGACGCTGGTCGAGCCCGGCGGCGCGGTCACCTTCGCCGTCACCGTCACCAACGAGGGCCTTGAGGCGCTGAGCCTCACCACCCTGGTCGACGACATCCACGGTGAGCTCGACGGTCGCGGCGACTGCGCTCTGCCCCAGTCCCTGCCGGCCGAGGGGGGCAGCTACACCTGCGCCTTCTCCGCCGCCGTGACGGGCAACGCCGGGGAAAGCGAGACCGACGTCATCACCGCCACCGCCGAGGACGACGAGGGCAACGTCGTCGAGAACTCCGACGACGCGACGGTCACGCTCACGGACCACGTCCCTCAGGACGCCGACCTCACCGTCCAGAAGGTCGCCACGCCGGAGACGCTGGTCGAGCCCGGCGGCGCGGTCACCTTCACACTCACTCTGGAAAATACTGGAGAAGAATCACTTCAAATTAACACTCTGACAGACACCTACCCGCTCTCTGAGGCCTGCCTGGATCTGGAGGGCACGTCCCTGGCGCCGGGCGCCACGGTGAGTTGCGACTACCCGGTCACGCTGACCGACGCGGGCGTCTACACGAACACCGCCACGGTCACCGCCGAGGACGACGAGGGCAACGTCGTCGAGAACTCCGACGACGCGACGGTCACGGTGGAAGATGCAACTCCGACTGTAATGCTGGAAAAGACGGCCTCCCCCCCCTCGCTTGCCGGACCGGGTGGGATGACCTTCACGCTGACGCTCCAGAATCTCGGCGTCGAGCCGATCACCATTACGGCGTTGGATGATAGTTACCCACTCTCGGATGCATGTTTGGCCCTGGTGGACACAACGCTCGACGTCGGCGAGACGGCAACCTGTGACTACATCGTGGCACTCTCCGACCTGGACACGTACACCAATACCGCCACCGTCACTGTCGAGGACGACGAGGAGAACAGCGCTGACGCGGAGGAGACGGTCACCGTCCACGTCCTTGGTCTCAGCGTCGACAAACAAGCGAGCGCTACCCGGGTCCACGCGGGCGACGAAGTCATCTACACCTACGCCGTCACAAACCCCGGTCCCGTCCCACTGACGGTGGACGGGGTGACAGACGATTACTGCGGTCCGGTGAGTTTCGTCGCGGGCGACGCCGACGGCGATGGATTATTGGATCCGCAGGAGAGCTGGCAGTACCGCTGCACGACGACACTGGCGGAGAGCACCACCAATGTGGTGACGGTCGCGGCGCATGACGTCCACGGTACGGAGATCGAGGCGCAGGACACGGCATTCGTAGCGGTCATCGCACCAGACGTCGCCATCAACGCCGTCGGCCCAACCTATGCCCACGCAGGTGACGTGCTCACCTACACGGTCACCGTCACCAACACGGGGGATACGCCTCTGGACGTCAACGTCCCGCTACCCGACGGCGCCACGTGGACAGCGGACGGTCTGGGCGTGGATGAAGCAGCGACCTTTGAGACATCGATTGCCGCCGGAGCCGATGACACCCAGGTCACTTTCACCGCCACCGGCGTCGATGCACTCGACGGTCACGTGAGCGATCAGGACAGCGTGCTTACGCAGATTCTCAAACCGGCGCTGGTCGTGGACGTGACCGCGGACCAAGACGAGATCTCCCCCCAAGATGAAGTGACGGTGACGCACACGGTCACTAACACAGGCAATACGACGCTCTACGACGTGACCATCACGAGCGATAACGGCACCCCCGATATTCCCGCCGATGACACGGTGGTCTGCGTCCTTGAGTCGCTGGAGCCCGGTGAGAGCGCGTCCTGTGAGACGCTGACTTATCCCGAGGAGACGATCACCTATACGGGGGTGGGCACGGGTCACGACGTACTGAATGGTCTGGCTACGGACGAGGACGCGGCAACTATTCAGGTACAGCCGGATACCTTACCTGACAACGGCGAGGACGCCGACGGCGACGGTGTGCCCGACTATCTCGACGACGACAGCGACGGCGACGGCATCCCCGA
>CAZCPK010000019.1:10665-13570 GCA_964500755.1 uncultured Anaerolineales bacterium | reverse complement strand
CGAGATCGAGGGCGCCGACGACGCCGACGGCGACGGCCTCCCCAACTTCCTCGACGACGACAGCGACGGCGACGGTATCCCCGACGAGATCGAGGGCGCCGACGACGCCGACGGCGACGGCCTCCCCAACTTCCTCGACCTGGACTCCGACGGCGACGGGCTTACCGACGACCAGGAGTGGAGCACCGGCCCCGATGATCCTCTTGCCGGGTGCACCGTCGACGATCCCGTCTGCTACGATAACGACGTTGACGGCGACGGTATCCCCAACTACCTCGACCTGGACTCCGACGGCGACGGGCGCAGCGACGGTGACGAGGGGCTGAAGGACAGCGACGGCGATGGTATCCCGGACTGGATCGCGCCGGTCACGACGCCGGGCGCCACTGAACACTACATCTACCTGCCGCTGATATGTAACTGGTAAAGGAGCACGGGGCGGCGGTGACCCCACACCCGGGTCACCGCCGTTCTGGAGCTGCAGGCGGACGAGAATCAAGAAAGGAGGTGCGTTCCCCCCAGTGTCTGGCATCCGATGTTGTCCACAGTTGAAAAAGACTCATTCCCACGAAGCGAGGAAATAACCCATGAATACCAGACTTTTACGTTCTCTTTGTATCCTTATACTGACCGGAGTCCTGTTACTTTCGCTCTTTACCTTTCAGGTATTACCGGGCCAGGCGGCGACCATCACGGTAAACAGTACCGCCGATGTGGTTGGTGACGACAGCGTCTGCACCCTGCGGGAGGCCATCGCCAACGCCAATGCCGACGCCCAGCTCTATGGAGACTGCGCAGCAGGCGACGGCGCGGACACCATTAACTTCGCGGTCACCGGAGTCATTACTCTCTCCTCAAAGCTCCAGCTTGCCGCTGATAACACGACCATCAACGGGGACACGGACGGCGACGGCGTGCCGGACGTGGAACTGCGCGCCGACGGCGACTTCCACGTCCTGGACATTCGATCCGCGAACAACGAAATTCGCGGGCTCTCGATCACGGGCGCAGGTACCTCTCGCGCCGGGATCTACCTCTATGCAGCGGGCACCGACGTCAATGACAATTATATTCGCGATAACTGGATCGGCCTCTCCCTGGACGGCAATGTGCACCCGAATGACTATGGGATCTACGTCTGGTATAACGCCAGCACAGGGCAAGGAGCACTGGATAACGTCGTCGAAAACAACGTGATCTCCGGCAATGCTCGGGACGGCGTCTTCGTCAACAACGCCACGCGAACCCAGATTCTGAGCAATACTATCGGCCTTGCGCCAGACCAGACGGATACCCGCTCCAACGATCAAAGCGGTGTGGTGCTTTATAGCGCGAAAGAATCGACGATTCAAAGCAACGTGATCGCCGCCAACGGGTATCACGGCATCCACGTGACCCAAGACTCCGTCACGGGCACCCTCGTTGCCAACTACGTCGGCACCAACGCTGCTGGCGCTGCGCTGGGGAACGGTCGGGCCAACGGACGCGATGGGATTCAGTTGCAAGCCGCCAAAAACTTTACTATCGGGGGCCCCAGCCAGACCGACCGCAACGTGATTTCTCACAACGGCGGCGCCGGGATCTTTCTATCTGGCGAGGAGACCCAGGACAACGTGATCCACAACAACTACATCGGCACCGATCCCACCGGTCAGAACGATCTGGGCAACGGCGACTACGCGGCGGTCAACGCTCAGACCGGCGCCGGAGGCATCTACGTCCAGGCCGGGGCCACGGATAACGTCATCCGGGAAAACTTGATCCGCTACAACTACACCGGTATCTTCCTGTCCGGCGGGTCAGGCACGCCCCCGCAGGCCAATCAGGTGCTAACCAACGTCGTTACGTCCAATGAGCGATACGGGATTCTCAGCAAGCAGACGCACGACAGTAGCCACCCCACGCCACCCGAGGGCGATAACGTGTTACGAGGGAACGTGATCACGGGCACGAGCGGGCTCTCCAGTGTGGCAGGCCTCTACAATTACGGCGCCTCTCCCGCCATCCTGACCAACACCATCCAACAGAACAGATTTGGGATCATCAACCTGCCCTATTTCGGCACGGATGGCCCGGACAACAGTGACGACGACGTCCTCTCCATGCCCGAGATCAGCGGGAACGTCATCAGCAACAACTTCGGCGATGGCATACGTTCGGTGGATACGAGCCCTTTCAACAAGGAGAGCCTGCTGGCGGATAACACCTTCGGTAACAACAACGGCAATGAACACATCTCGCAGCGCTGGTTCGTCGCCGTGGAGGTGGTGAGCGGAACACAGACGTTGGGCGACAGCTCCGTCATCACCGTCTCCATAGCGAGCTCCGGTGGGCTCAACCCCTGTTCGGACGGTGTATGCACCGGTGCGAGCTTTGCCAGCGCGAGCAGCGGGAACGGTATCTGGGGCCCGGCGGGCATCGACTACGACGACGTGGAGCAGGACGGCGACACGACCTGGTTCGAGGTCTACGAGTACGAGGTGACCTGGGAGGGCGAGACCGTAACGTATAACCCGCACGCTGTATCGGGCAACGGCGATGGTATAGGCAGCAGAACCTATCACTTTGACGGTATCGCCACCGCCACGGAGACCGACGGTGATCTGGGGCTTCACTTTTGCAAGGTGACCGGCGCGGGCGAACGCACGCTCTGCCGCTACCAGATCGCGCAGGTGGATGTCTCCGATCCACAGGCCGACGACGACGGCGACGGCATCCCCAATCACGAGGAAGGCACCGACGACGCCGACGGCGACGGCGTCCCCAACTACCTCGACGACGACAGCGACGGCGACGGCATCCCCGACGCCGAGGAAGGCGTCGACGACGCCGACGGCGATGGCGTCCCCAACTACCTCGACGACGACAGCGACGACGACGGTATCCCCGACAGCGTGGAGGCCGG
>CAZCPK010000019.1:0-10565 GCA_964500755.1 uncultured Anaerolineales bacterium | reverse complement strand
CCGGTGGACACCGACGGCGACGGCGTGCCCGACTACCTCGACGACGACAGCGACGACGACGGTATCCCTGACAGCGTGGAGGCCGGCGACGACCCCGACAATCCGCAGGACACCGACGGCGACGGCGTGCCCGATTATATCGACGTGGATGACGACGGCGACGGCGTCTACACCGAATACGAGAACCCCGATCCCGACGGAGACGGCGACCCGGAGGACGCCCAGGACACCGACGGCGACGGCGTGCCCGACTACCTCGACCCGGACGATGACGGCGACGGCATCCCGACCGAGGACGAGCAACCCGATCCCAACGGGGACGGTGATCCCGAAGACGCCGTGGACAGCGACGGCGACGGCACCCCGGACTACCTCGACCCGCACTACTACATCTACCTGCCCCTGGTTGCGCGCAACTATGGAGGCACTATGCGGGGCATAAGCCGCTAATTCCTCTTCGGCCTCAATACAGACGGCTCCTTTCTTGAAAAGGAGCCGTCTACTTTTTGCGGATTGTGCCGGGCGTGCTATACTCCTCAGCAAGGGACGCCGTCCTCCCCCGTGGACGGATAGCAAACATTCAGTAATCCTAGGAGTAACATGAAGCGTACCGCGCCCACTCGAGGGGCCGATAAGATCACCCTCTATATGCGAACGTACTATTCCCTGCTCCGCACGACGGAGGAGGTACAAATCCGCACGCTGGAGGAGACGCACATCGGCATGCGTCCGGCGCTCCATCCCAAGGCTGATGAGCTAGAGCCGGATATGTCGGCCTTTATCTACAGCAGCCTGCGCCTGCCTTTCTGCATCCGCGACGTGCGGTTGGTGGTGATGGGCCAGACCGAGGAGGTCTTCGAGCGGCGGGGCTATCCGGACGTCGAAGAATGGACGGCGGTAACGGCGCCCGGACGGCGCCGCCGCATGGTCTACGACGGCGACGAGACGCTGGCGGCCTACATCGCCAGCATCTCCGACGTCGACGACATTATCCCGATCCTGACGGCCTTCCAGATCGAGTGGAACAAGATGCATCACCTGCTGACGAGCCAACGCTCGCTGCCGAAGCGCCTGGAGGCCTGGGCCAAGAAAGGGGAGCCGGACGCGACGCTCCAGACCGACGCGCTGCAGGCGCTCCACCTGGAGCCGGAGGATTGGGCGCACCTGGCAAGCGCCTGGAACAAGGATCTCCCCCGTCTGTTGTCCACCATTGCAGTCAAACGCAAACGTATGGCCGTGCGGCTCTTAGCCGGTTCCTACGTGGATTATCGGCGGGCGACGCAGCGCTGGTGGTGGCACGTCACCAAAAATGCACCCTTCGACCTCTTCGACCGCGCAGTCTACTTCGTCTCCAGCAATACCCACAGCGTCGTCAATATGCTGAGCGGCTTCGCGCAGCAGCACGAAGTGTCGCTGCGCACGTATCTGCAGAAGGAAGCCGACCCGGAGCTGCAAGACGAGGCCCAACGCATCGAACAACGTCAGGTACCCAGCAACTGGTCGAACCTGCTCTATTACCTGCTCAAGAAGTATCTGGATAGCCCGGTGGGGGCGGAGCTGATCGAGGAGCGGCGCGCCTACGAGGAGAGACACGGCATCACTCGGATCCCCAGCAGCCAGACCTTCGACCTGGAAGCGCAGGTCATCGAGCTGGCCAAGTTGGACACCGAGACCGTCGACCCCCGGCTGCAGGATCTGCCGCTCGAACGTCTGGCGGAGAGCTCGGCCCTCATCCTCAACATCGACTATCCCCTGGGCTTCGCCGCCTACCATCTACTCACGCGCGTCGCGGCCAGCGCGGGCGCACTGCACGGCCTCTACGTCATCGGCAAGGCGGCGACGCTCAACGGGCGCCTGGGCGACGTCCTCATCCCCAACGTCGTCTACGACGAGCATTCGCGCAACACCTACCTCTTCAACAACATCTTCGCTGCCGCCGACGTCGCGCAGCACCTGGTCTACGGCGACGTACTGGATAATCAGCGCGCTATCACCGTCAAGGGGACCTTTCTGCAGAACGAAGCGTACATGAAAGGCTTCCTCAACGCGGGTTACACCGACGCCGAGATGGAAGCCGGCCCCTACCTTTCGGCGGTCTATGAGTTCATCCGTCCGCGCCGCTATCCCGAGGAGGAAATCGTCAATTTGTATCCCATCCCCTTTGAGATCGGCATCCTGCACTACGCCTCAGACACGCCCATCACCAAGGGACGCAATCTGGGCCGGAACCTCTCGTATTACGGTATGGATCCCACGTACGCTACGACGGTCGCCGTACTCCGGCGTATCTTGAAGCTGGAGACAGCGCGCGAAGACGAACGGCGGTAAGACGCCGTTCCCAGGAGGAGATGTTATGGGTAAGAAATACGTTGGACAGTCGGTTCACCGCACGGACGCCCGCGCCAAGGTTACAGGCGCGGCGGCCTATCCCGGCGATCTCAACAAAGAGGGACAGCTCTATATGAAGATCCTCTTCGCCGGGCGACCGCACGCCCGCGTGGTGGCCATCGACACCGCGAAAGCCCGGGAGGTACCGGGGTGCGTCGCCATTTTCACGGCGGAGGACGTGCCGGTCAACGAATACGGCCTGCAATACCCGGATCAGCCGGTGTTGTGTGGGCCGGGCAGCGCCAAGGAGGGCACCGACGTCGTCCGCTTCGTGGGCGACCAGGTCGCCGCCGTGGTGGCGGAGACGGAAGAGGCCGCGGCCCAGGCGCGGGACCTGATCGACGTCACCTACGAGGAGCTGCCCATCGTCGCCGACCCCCGGAAGGCGCTGGAGCCTGACGCGCCGAAACTGCATCCCGACTATCCGGGCACGGAGATTCACCCCGAGCTGGTCTACAAGGACAACGTCGTCTCCCACCACCGCATCCGGCGCGGCGACGTCGACGCCGCCTGGCAGGAGGCCGCCGCCATCGTCGAGGTGGAGTACGAAATCCCCGGACAGGAGCACATCTTCCTGCAGCCGGAAGCCGGCCTAGGCTACGTCGACGCCGGGGGACGCATCACCGTGGTGACCAGCACGCAGTGGGCGCACGAAGACCTACATCAGATCGCACACGCGCTGGACGTGCCTGAGGACGAGATCCGGGTCATTATCCCGGCCATCGGCGGGGCCTTCGGCGGCAAGGAGGACGTCTCCGTCCAGATCGTGCTGGCGCTGGCGGTCCAGAAGTTGCAGCGGCCCGTCAAGGTCGTCTGGTCGCGGCGCGAGTCGATCGTGGGACACCACAAGCGGCACCCCGTCTTCGCCCGGGTGCGCTGGGCGGCCGACGCTGAGGGCCGCCTCGTCGCTGCCGAGACGCACGTGGTAGCGGACGCTGGCGCGTACACGTCCACGACCAACAAGGTCATGGGCAACCTCGTGCTGACGGTCAACGGCCCGTATCGGGTTCCGAACGTCAAGACGGACGTGATCAGCGCGTACACCAACAACGTCCCCAGCGGCGCTTTCCGGGGCTTTGGCGCGCCGCAGGGCAACTTCATCGCGGAATCGCAGATGAACAAACTGGCCGAAGCGCTCGAGATCGACCCCGTGACCTTCCGCCTGCGCAATATCGTACACGGCGCCGAGCCCATGCCCTGGGGGGAACCGCTGCCTGAGGACCCGCGTGGCCTGGAGGACGTGCTGGTGGCAACGGCGCGGGCGATGGGGTGGGAGGAAGGGGAACATGCATGGCATCCACCGCGCCGCGAGGTCGAGCTCGAGGCGGGCGAGTATCTGAAACGCGGCATAGGGCTGGCGCTGGGTTTCAAGAACGTCGGCTTTTCCTTTGGCTATCAGGACAACGCTTGGGCTGGCATTGAACTGCGCGGAGGCGCCGAAGTGGAGGAGGCCATCGTCTACGCCGCCAGTGCCGACGTGGGACAGGGGGCGCGCACGGTCATCCGGCAGATGGCCGCCGAAGCGTTGGACGTACCGTTGGAGATCGTGCGCCTGGAAGAAGCCGACACGGCCCTTACGGGCAGCTCGGGGTCTTCCTCGGCGTCCCGCATGACCTTTATGATCGGCAACGCCGTGCGGGGCGCCGCCGAGGGCGCGCTACGGCAGTGGCGCGCGGAGGAACGGCCCGCCAAGACGGAGTATACCTATATGGCGCCCAAGACCACGCAGATCGACATGCAGACCGGCCTGGGCGATCCCAACTTCTCCTACGGCTATGTAGCCATTGGCGTGGATCTGGTGGTCGACACCGAAATCGGCGAGCTGACGTTCCGCAAAGTCGTCTGTGCCAACGACGTGGGAAAGGCGATCAACCCCCGCATGCTCGAGGGACAGATCGAGGGCGGCGTCGTGCAGGGATTGGGGTGGGCCACCATCGAGGAATTTATCGAAGAGAAGGGCATCCCCCTGACCGATGGCATGAGCACCTATCACATTCCCACCGTGGCGGATATCCCCCAGGAGTTGGAGGCCATTATCATCGAGAACGCCGAGGCGGAGGGGCCGTGGGGCGCACGGGGTATGGCCGAGATGCCCTTTCTCCCGGTGGCCGCGGCTGTGCATCACGCGCTACGCGAGGCCACCGGTCTTTGGTACAACGTCTTCCCCTTCACCGTTGAACGTGTACTGCGCGGCCTACGCGGCAAGCTTTAGGAGCGGCTCTGCGGTAGAATCGGACAGTAAACGCCCCAGCCCCGGGTCCTTTTTTCATAGGCTTGGGGCTGCTATTTATTTTACGCTTCACCGTTGACGTTTAGAAAATTCTATGTTACTGTATAGATGTTCAACCCATCGACTATCTGCGCAGGTATCAGTGGATATGCGCGATCCACAAATTGGCGAGGGGGCAACGATGGGAAATCTGCCCAGAGTACTGGTCATTGACGACGACGAGGGGATACGAGACATCCTGGAAGTTATGCTGGTCAAGCATAACTTCCGCGTCCTGATGGCCGAGAGCAGCCTCGAGGGGTTACGGAAGGCGTATCAATTTCACCCGGCCGCCGTGCTCTTGGATATCATGATGCCGGAGATGGATGGGCTCGAGACGTGTCGACGGCTGCGGGAGATGACCGACATCCCCATTCTCTTCATCACCGCGTGTAGTCGTACCGCAGATCTAGAAGCGGGATTCGCCGCCGGCGCGGACGATTACATAACCAAGCCCTTCGCCGAGGCCGAGATCTGCTATCGGCTGCAGGCCTGCCTACGACGAGCACGACGGGAGCAAACTATCGAGGGGGAGTTCCTCTTTCCCTTAAAAGACGTCATGCTGGACAGTAATCGTCACGAGCTGCTGCTGCACAACCAGACCTTTCGTCTGGCCCCCCAGGAGTTTGAGGTCTTACGGATACTCCTCAAGTATCCCGGGAAGGTCTTCACACCGGAAGCACTCCTTCTCCGCGTCTGGGGCGCTGACCACCTGGGAAACACAGATTTGGTCAAGCAATACATCTACCGGCTTCGCCAGAAGATAGAAGTGGAACCAGAAAACCCCCGTTATCTTCACACGGTCTGGGGGGAGGGGTACTACTTTGATTTTGAAGGTCCCTGATGCGCATACGGTCGCGGAAGTTTTGGGAGCACCGGTAAGCTCAGCGTCTGCACCATTTGAGGAGTCGTGATGCCGAAGACAATCCTCGTGATCGATGACGATCCCGACCTCTTGAGAATGGTACACTTCGTCCTTTCCAGAGAGGGATACGTTGTGATCACGGCGACGACGGGCCAAGAGGGGCTCAGGCAGGCCTACGCCAACCACCCAGATCTCATTATCCTGGACATTATGATGCCGCAGCTGGACGGCTGGCAACTCTGCACGCGGCTGCGGCACATCTGTGATACGCCCATTATCATCTTGACGGCAAAAACGTCCAAAGCCGATCTACAGCGCAGCTTTGCGCTGGGCGCCGACGATTACCTGACGAAACCGTGCGACTTTGGGGAGCTTAAGGCCCGTCTGAAAGCCCGGCTCCGAAGATCGGAGTCGTCCCCCACGCCAGACGTCTATGACGACGACTCGCTGCGGATTGACCTCGCCCACGGGACCGTCAGCCGAAACGGGCAGGATGTCTCTCTCACGCCTACCGAACAGCGATTGTTGTTCTACCTTGTGCATCAGCGTGGGCGCGTGATCTCTCACGAGCAGTTAATCCATCACGTCTGGGGCGAAAATCGTGAGAAGGACACGCGCTCCCTCAACGTCTATATTCACTATCTGAGGCATAAGATTGAGGAGGATCCTCAACGCCCGAAGTATCTATGCACCTCGTGGGGAAGAGGGTATTATTTCACAGATCATGAGCCGCCCCTCCATGAGTAAGTGATGGAAAGATTCTCACTGGCCCGCGCCTTACGTGTGGATCTTATGGGTGAGAACCTCGCCCGCCGTCCTGACGTGCGACGGGCGTAGTTCTCCAATCCCCACATAAGGCAGTGTATCCTCGAAGTGCGCTCCAGCGTTCAACTGCGGGGCGCAAACCAGTATCCCCGTCCCCATTCCGTGCGAATGTATTCCGGGGCACTGGGCTCTTTCTCCAACTTCTCCCGCAGATAACGAACGTAAAGGGAAAGACACTCGTTTGCATCCCGGTACGTGGCGCCCCACACTTCAGTCAGGAGATCCTTGTGCGGCAACACCTGTCCCTTGTGGCGGACCAGATAGCTGAGTAGCCGGAACTCGGTAGGCGTAAGGTGGATCGCCTCGTCGTCCACCCGCACCTGGCGGCGCTCGAGGTCGACTTTCAAATGGCCATCGTCATAGTTCGCGGACAGCTTCTGCCCGGGGCGTGCGGAGCGTTTGAGGACGGCGCGTACGCGGTATTCGAGCTCCAAGATGTTGAAAGGCTTGGTAAGATAGTCATCCACCCCTAACTGGAATCCGTGGATGACGTCTCGACGTTGACCCTTGGCGGTCAGCATGATGATGGGCGTATCGGTTATCTCCCGGATGCGCCGACACGTCTCCCAACCATCCATCTCCGGCATCATCACGTCAAGAATGACGAGATCAGGTTGGATCTCAAAAGCTTTGCGTATGCCCTCACGCCCTCCCTGCACACAGGTGACCTCAAATCCCCGAGGTCGCAGACTGCTTGAGAGTAACTGACCTAGGGTTTCGTCATCGTCAATGATGAGCAGTTGTTCTTTCATAGTCTTCCTCCATCAACGGCAATGTGAACGCAAACCGACATCCCTGCCCCTTGTCGCTTTCCAACCAAATTTCTCCCCCCATCATCTCAACATACCGTTTGACTATATAGAGCCCCAATCCATGCCCATAGACGGACTGGGCATCACTACCATCCACGCGATAGAACTGCTCGAACACCTTGACTTGATGTCGGGGAGCGATTCCCGGCCCCTCATCCTGAATCGATATCAAGACATTGGCTGGAGGGCGGCCCTGTACGGAGACTGTGATGGAAGCCTCGGCGGGTGTGTATTTAAAAGCATTATCCATGAGCTCGTTAAGTATGAGGCGCGTGGCTCGTTCATCGCCCCAAACCCAGGGACGCTCCGCCGGCAGGTGCAGCGTCAACCGGCGCGAGGGATCTGTATCACGCCAGGCCGTGGTGACTTCCTCGACTACCCGACCAATCGGCAAGGGATGGGGAGAAACTGCGGCTTTCCCGACCTCCAGATGTGAGACCCGAAGAATTTTATCCGCAAAGCTGGTCAGTTGTTGATTCTGGGCTCTAAGAATATCCAGTGAGGTATCAAAGGGCGCTCCTGCCTGCTCCAGCATGTTAAGGGCCATTGATATCTTGGTCAGGGGGGCCCGCAATTCGTGGGAGATCGCCGCCACAAATTCATGCTGCAGCCGATACAGCTCTTCTTGCTGCGTCACGTCCCGAAAGAGCAGCACCGCGCCGTAAGGGACGTCCTCCGACTGTACCAGAGCCGCCGCGCTCAAGGCGATGACACGCTTGGTTCCCAGTCGTTGTCGTATGACGCGATGTTCCTCCTGTATCGGGTGCCCCGTCTCCATAACGCGCTGGAGCGGACAGTCTTTTTCGCAGTCGGAGGCGCAGCCCAACACCTCGGAACAGTAACGCCCCAGTACGTCCTCCGCCACCCAGCCCGTCATCTGTTCGGCTGCCGGGTTAAATAGGAGCAACCTCCGCGACGTGTCCACCGTCAACAACCCATCGGCCACACTCTGGATAATGAGGCTAACCTGCTGCTTCTCCCGGCGCATGGCTTTAAAGAGATAGGCATTCTCCAACGCGACGGCCACGTGCGCCATCAAGTTGTTGCATGCCGGCAAGCTGGCCTGGTCAAAAACGTTCGCGTCTGCCGCGACGAGGATGCCGCCGAACAGATGTTGTCCCCCACTGATCGGAGCGAGAAGTCGGACAGCATCTTTGCGTTCCGGTGCGAACTCGAACTGGCCCGCCGTCATGATCATCGTCTCCTGATAGTTCTGAGCCAGGGTAAATGCCTCTCGTATGGAGATTGAGGAGAGCTCCCCCCGGGATATGACCACGGAAGGCATATCGCTTCTCTGTAGGCCGGCTATCCCGCTATCGGCTCCGGTGATTTTGAGTATACAGTCAAGCGCTTGATCCAGAATAACTTTCGGCTCTAGCGTGGCATTAATCGCGCGGACCGTCTCCTGAACAGCAAGTAGTTCCGAAACGCGCCGCGTCAAGGCGTAGTCTGTCCGCGCGTACCGGGAGGCCTGTTGCAGGGCCCGACTGCCCTTATCGAGGATCTCTTGTAGCCGATCCACGTCCCTGAAGGAAAATTCGCCTCCCCTCTTATTAAAAAACGCCAGCACGCCCAACGTCTCTCCCTTCAGCTGGAGCGGAACAACTAGCAGGGACCGCAATTGGACATCCGCGGGGTTCTCAGACAGCCAAAAGACCGGGGATTGATCCAGGTCGTTGAGCGCCTGTGGCCCACGTCTCTGGAGAAGCCATTGGGCGAGCGTGGTATCTTCGGTGTGCAAGAGGTCACCCGGCAAGAGCCGCCGCGCCGTCGGCGTCATCATCTCCCATTGACCGTCGAGAGGATTTCTAAACAAGAGCAGCGTGCATTCTACGGCTAACAGTTCATCCGTCTCTTGAAAGATAAAGTGAAGGACTTCGTCGACGGCGGAGGTCTTTGAGAATAAACGCGCCCACTCTCGAGCGTGATCCTCCAGGGCTTCGCGTCTTAGCAAGGACTCGAAGGTATCCCCGACTATATATGCGAAGATATTGATGAATACCGTGAAAGCCAACAGTTCTACGGTCAGACCGGAAATCCCTCGATCCAGGAGCGCCACTCCAAAGTGTACCAGAAAAGCGATACTATAGAAAAGCGCCAGCATCAAACCGGCAAGTTTTCCATAGTGGTAAGCGAAAAGCGTCACGGGAATGAGAGATAAAGCGCGCAGGAAAGTCTCCGGAAAGGAAGCCCATTGTCCCAAGGACAAAGCCATCATGGTCAAAAGCACGGTCACAAGCCCCAGAAGTTCAACGGTCCTGAGAGAAGGTCCAGGATTTCGAGCGGCGCGCCTGGTCTGGATTCTTGACGCCATCATGTGACAGCTACCGAGAGGCATAGATTGAAGACCACATTGGCGACAAGGCAAGGTAGAAGCCGCTTTCTTCGATGCCGGAGGTGAAAATTCATCAAACTCAAGCACGTCATGTAGACTAAAATCCAGCCACCGATAAGTACGCCCGTTCCTTGTACGACCATCAAGTGGATAAGTGCGTTGAACAGTGTTATCTTAAGTACAGGCAACCAGAACTCCCGTTGAGGCAGAGATTGCAGAATTGAATTGTAAATCAGCCCTCGAAACAACAGTTCTTCTCCCAGCGCGCGCAAGCCGATCAGATAGCACAAGTACCAAAAGAACGAATCCCATTTAAACAGAACGACATGAAAAGAGCGCACCGCGGAGAGGGTATAGAGGTAATGAAAACCAAGTGCGCCGCCCACCAGCGCCCCCAGAGCGAAATCCCTTGCGAGCTCCTCGGGTATCATCCCCAGGCGTTCCGCGGTGTGGGGTATACTTTTCAGCAGAAAGATCGAAGTCGTCCAACTCACCACCGGGACCAAAACGTTTGTCCATAGGGGCAAGCTTGCGAGAGTATCCTCTTCCCAGGAACGTCCCAGATAGGCGATTCCCCAGGCCAGGCTATACGCCCCGAAGGCAAGCCCCGTCCGCCAGAGGGAACCGGTCTCAAGGTACTCGATTCCCCAGAACGTCAAGACAAGTAAGGGGGCGGAGACCAGATAGAGCTGGGCGCCAGCTTGCAAAGCCTGAGACGTAGGCAGCAGATATAGCAGCAGGCCGACGAGCATCAGCACAACGAGCAGCAACCGCACTGTATGCCATACTCCCAGCTGACGAAGAAACCCTCGCCAGCGTCGTTCCTGCCAATCTCGGCGGACCCGCAATTTCAGGAATTCCATCTTCAAGGCTCCTACATGAGGAGGAGAGATTATTTCAGAAGGACAGACATGCCGCTGAACGTTCCCCTATATGGGTCTCTGGGATTTCGCCGGATGGCCCAAAAACGATTATAAATTTTTACCACGGCTGGCACGGAGGCTCACTGAATTTTCATTGTAAACGTTCAGGTGATTGAACTATGGGACACTGATCGACACAGATTGCACA
>CAZCPK010000018.1:0-18481 GCA_964500755.1 uncultured Anaerolineales bacterium | reverse complement strand
AGCCGTTGTTCGCCAGGATCGTCTTGACCAGGTTCTTGCCGATGTCGTGCACGTCACCGAAGACCGTCGCCAGCACCACGGTGCCCTTGGTCGTCGCTTCGGCGCGCTCGAAGTGCGGCTCCAGGTGCGTCACAGCGGCCTTCATCACCTCGGCGGATTTGAGCACGAAGGGCAGGATCAGCTCGCCGCTGCCGAAGCGTCGTCCGACCTCCTGCATGGCGGGCAGCAGTACGTCATTGAGGACCGCCAGCGGCGACAGGGTCGCCAGGCAGACGTCGACGCGTGCCTCGACGTCCTCGCGACGGCGCCGCACCACGGCCTGATAGAGCGCTTCGTCAGGCGCCAGCGCCTCCACGCCCGCCGCGGCGTCCTCCTCAGTGACGCACTCGAAGTGCGCGATGAGGTGCGCCAGCGCCTCAGGATGCCGGTTGAAGATCAGGTCATCGACCAGCGTGCGGACGTCGGCGGGCAGGTCGGCGTAGGGCGTGATCTGCGCCGGATTGACGATGGCGAGGTCGAGGCCCGCCTCCACCGCATGATAAAGGAAGGCGCTGTTGAGCGCGCGGCGCGCCGCGCCCTTGAGCCCGTAGGAGACGTTGCTGACGCCGAGGTTGGTCAGCGTGCCGGGGAGGGCGTCCTTGATGCGGCGCAGGCCCTCCAGCGTGGCAACGGCGGCGTCGGCGCTCTCCGCGTCGCCCGTCGCCAGCGTCAGCGTTAGCGCGTCGAAGATGAGCGCGTGCGGCGGCAGGCCGATCTCCTCGACCGCCAGCTCGTAGAGGCGCCGGGCCACGGCGACCTTGCGGTCGGCGGTGCGGGCCAGCCCCTCCTCGTCGATGGTGAGGGCGATCAGCGCCGCGCCGTGCTCCCGGGCCAGTGACATGATCCGCCGCGCCCGCGCCTCGCCGCTCTCCAGGTGGACGGAGTTGACGATGGCCCGCCCCGGATAGGTTGTCAGCGCGGTCTCCATCACTGCGACGTCGGTCGTGTCGATCATCAGCGGCGCGGGCGTGCTCAGACTGAGCAGTTTGACCAGCTCCGCCATGGTCTCGGCCTCGTCGTCGCGCTCGGTCAGCGCCAGGCAGACGTCGAGGACGTGGGCGCCGTAGTCGACCTGGTGCTCGGCCAACGAGAGCAGCGCCTCGTACTCGCGCGCCAGCACCAGCCGGCGGGCCCGCCGCGAGCCCTGCGTGTTGATCCGCTCTCCGACGAGCAGCGGGCGCGGCTTCTGATGGAGCGCCGCAGCGTGCAGGTTGCTCGCCACCCACGGCAGCGGTTCCCGTTGGTACGACCCAGGCGAGCGCTCTTTGGGCAGCGCCTGGAGCGCCGCCGCCAGCTGCGCGATGTGCGCCGGCCCGGTGCCGCAGCAGCCGCCCACCACGCGCACGCCCCACGCCACAAAGTCGGCCAACGTTTGGGCAAAGGGCTCGGGTTCCATCGCGTAGACCGCGCGCCCGGCGACGTTCTCCGGCATCCCGGCGTTGGGCAGGACCGAGACCGGGCGGTTGGTCAGCGCCAGCAGCCGCCGCACGGCGTCGCGCATCTCCTCCGGCCCCGTGGAGCAGTTCATCCCGATGACGTCGACGGGCAGCGCTGCCAGCGTCACCAGTGCGGCCTCGACGTCGGGGCCGGTGAGCATATGGCGGCCCGCCTCCAGCGTCATCTGCGCCTGAAGCGGCACCCGTACGTCGAGCGCCTCAAAGGCGCGCCAGACGCCACGGACGGCGGCCTTGAGCTCCCGCAGATCCTGCTGCGTCTCCAGCAGTAAGAGATCGACGCCGCCCTCGAGCAACCCCCGGGCCTGTTCGGCGTAGACGTCCACCAGCGCGTCGAAGGTCACGGCGGAGAGCTCGGGGTCGTCCAGCGAGGGCAGCTTGCCCGTAGGCCCCATGGAACCCGCCACGAAGCGCGGTACGCCCGTCTCCGCCGCGACACGGGCGGCGACCCGCCGCGCCAGCGCCGCCGCCCGCCGGTTGATCTCCAGGCAGCGGTCCGCCACACCGAACTCCGCCAGCGTCAGCCGGTTGCCGCGGAAGCTGTCCGTCTCCACCACCTCGGCGCCCGCCTCGAAGTAGGCCGCGTGGACGGCCTCCACCACCTCGGGCCGGTGGAAGAGCAGCATCTCGTTGAGGCCCTCGGTGGCAACGCCGCCGTAATCCCTGGCGGTCAGATCGTGCGTCGCCAACTGCGTGCCGGTGGCGCCGTCGAAGAGCACCACGTGATCTACCACCGCGTCCAGGTAGCGGCGGTTGGTGAACGGCTTGTCATAGAGATGGGTCATGGTTACCTCACTTGTTGCTGGATGCTCGATACTGGATACTGGAAGCTTGATGCTGGATACTGGATGCTGGAGGCTCAAGGTCGGCGGCGAGATGCGGGCGGGGGTAGAGGTCCAAGCGCTCCATGATCTGCGGCACCGCCGTGGGCCAACCCACCGCCATGATGTGCAGTCCGCGCACGCCCTCGATCTCGCGCACCTCCCGGGCGATCTCGCAACAAAGGTCCAGCCCGGCCCGCGGCTGATCTTCCTTGGAAAGCCCTTCCATCCGGCGGATGACGGGCTCGGGCACGACGAGGCCCGGCACCTGCCGCGCCATGTACTGGGCTGCCCGCAGCGAGCGGATGGGACCGATGCCCGCCAGGATAGCGACCTGCTCGTGCAGTCCCAGGTCGACGACGCGGGCCATAAAGTCGCGGAAGCGGGCGACGTCGTAGATCAATTGCGTCTGGATGAACTGCGCGCCGGCGGCGACCTTCTTCGCCAGGCGCAGGGGTCGTAGAGCGTAGGGCGGCGCAAAGGGATTGGCGACCGCGCCGACGAAGAAGTCAGGGGCGCGCTTAGGGATGGATTTGCCGTTCTCGTAGACCTGCCCGTCGCGCATCCGCTGGATCATGTGGACAAGATTGATGGAATCGAGGTCGTAGACCGCCCGGGCCTGCGGGTGGTCGCCGGCGGAGACGTGGTCCCCGCCGATGGCGAGGACGTTGCGGATGCCGAAGCCTGCCGCGCCCAGCAGATCCGCCTGCATCGCCAGCCGGTTGCGGTCCCGGCAGGTCACCTGGAAGACGGGCTCCAATCCGGCCTGCTGCAGCATCACGCTAACCGCCAGGCTGGACATGTGGACGCGCGCCGACTGGTTGTCGGTGACGTTGTAGGCGTCGGCGCAACCCGCCAGCACGTCAATCTGGCGCTCAACCGCGCCGGGGTTCGGCCCGCGCGGTGGGCAGACCTCGACGGCGACGGCGAAGTGCCCTGCAGCGAGCACCTGCGCCAATCGCGTCGGGCGTTCGGCTGCCCGGTCCGTCACCGCACCCACGTGTCCTCCTCCGACAGGATCACCGTCGCATACCGCGGCGCCTGCTCCCCGCTCGTCGGCACGGCGTCACGCCCCACGACGTGCGTCGTCCAGGAGGAGAGGCCCTCCAGCCGCCAGTCGACCGGCGGATTGATCCGCAAGCGCTCGGTGGCGTAGGGCGTCCGTTCCACGCGCGCCCACGCCTGGACCCAGACGCAGTCGCGGTCAGGATAGACCTCACAGGTCCCGTCGGGGCGCACGCCGCCGCAGGGCCCGTTGCGCAGCTGCTTGGGGCAGGTCATAGGACAGGTCATGCCGGTGTAGTGCAGGACGCACTGCCCGCAGTCCTGGCAGTCAAAGACCAGGCGCTTGAACGGCGTCTCGAGCCAGTGCAGCCAGCGCGACGCCCGTTCCACGCCGAGCCGCTCAACGACCGGTCGCATGCGCGCCAGCGTCCACGCCATCACCCGCCACGCCGCCGCCAACGGTGCCGGATGATCCTGTAGAAATCCTCGTAACGACGTCATCGGAGCCCCCCTCTTGTCCAACCTTTCTCCACTTTGATCAGTCTCTCTCTTTGAATAGATAGTCAAACTCTCCGTATTATACCTGAAAGGGCCCTGAGGTTGAAACAGTCGCCCGGTCTCCGCTGCACAAAAGTCCCACTGGCGTTGCCGCCAAAGTCGTCTTGCCGCGTCGCCAAGCTCAGGTTGAGCCGTCACCATGTTCACGTTGAGATGCCACCCTTCTCAACCTGAGTATAGTGTAAGTTTTACTTGAGAAGGGACCAAGCTCAACGTGAGAATGGACAAAGCTCAATCTGAGGATGGTCCAAGCTCAACCTGATTGTCTGGAAAACACAGCGTGTGTTCATCAGAGAAGCGCTGCCTCTAGGGAAACCCTCCCTTGATCCGAGGATGGTTGAGGCAAGACACAACGGGGAGGTTACCATTTCAAAGCGGTTGGAAAAGGCTACAACTATGGTATCATCATGCAGCATAAAGTAGCGTTTACCCAATAGGGGATCACACGATTCCCACATTCATTTGAGTCCGAACAATCATTTTCAAGGAGAGAGGCCGATGAAAAACATTACCGTTATTGGTGTAGGATACGTCGGATTGGTCAGCGGCGCGTGTTTTGCCGACCTAGGCAACCACGTCACCTGCCTGGACATCAACGAGGAGCGCATCGCCAACCTCAAGAAGGGCATTATGCCCATCTACGAGATGGGGCTCGAGGAGCTGGTTGAGCGCAACGTGGAAGCCGGTCGCCTGTTCTTCACCACCTCATATGAGGAGGCACTCAAGGACGCCGAATTCGCCTTTATCGCCGTGGGGACACCCTCCGGCGTCGACGGCGAGGCCGATCTGCGCTACGTGCGCATGGCCGCCGAGACCATCGCTGACGTGATGGATCATCCACTGATCATCATCAACAAGTCGACGGTTCCCGTGGGCACCGGCGACTGGGTCGCGGAGATCATCCACCAGCGCAATCCCGACGTCCCCGACTTCTCCGTCGTCTCCTGCCCCGAATTCCTACGGGAGGGCTCGGCGATCAGTGACTTCATGAACCCCGACCGCACCGTGCTCGGTTCGACAGACAAGGACGCAGCCGAGAAGGTGGCGCAGATACACCTGCCGCTGCGCAGCACCATTATGATCACCGACCTCCGCACCGCCGAGATGATCAAGTACGCCTCCAATGCCTTTTTGGCAGCCAAGATCTCCTTCATCAATGAGATGGCCAACATCTGCGAGGCGCTGGGCGCCGACGTGAAGGAGGTCGCCGCGGGGATGGGCCTGGACGGGCGCATCGGCCCGCACTTCCTCGAGGCCGGGCTGGGCTGGGGCGGCTCCTGCTTCCCCAAGGATGTCAAAGCGCTGGCCTACATGGCCGAGACCGAGGGGCGCCATCCGCACCTGCTGCACGCCGTGATGGACATCAACGTCGACCAGCGCCAGGCCCCCCTCCGCAAATTGGAGGAAGTTCTCGACGAACCGCTGGAGGGCAAGACGATCGGCCTGCTGGGATTGGCCTTCAAGCCCAACACCGACGATATGCGGGACGCGCCCTCCATCGACCTGGCACGCAGTCTGATGCGCGCCGGCGCCAGCGTGCGCGCCTACGACCCCGCAGCCATGGAAAACGCGCGCCAGGTGCTT
Source organism: uncultured Anaerolineales bacterium (assembly GCA_964500755.1). Taxonomy (GTDB): domain Bacteria; phylum Chloroflexota; class Anaerolineae; order B4-G1; family SLSP01; genus G713. The sequence continues at coordinate 13,020 of CAZCPK010000018.1, read as the reverse complement.
CCGGAGGTCACGCTCCGGGGTAACGCCTACGAGGTAGCAGAAGGCGCCGACGCGCTGATCCTGGTCACCGAGTGGAACGAGTTCAAGAACCTCGACCTGGAGCGCGTTAAGGAGCTGATGCAGGCCCCGGTGCTGATCGACGGTCGCAACATCTACGATCCCGTTGGGGTTCGAGAGCTCGGCTTCAAGTACCGGGGCATCGGACGAGGGTACGACGGCAAAGGCGTCAAGCAGTCCTAGAATTTCCTCGAGGGAAGTGACGTACCGGCCCACAGGCCCAAGGAGATCCCCGCGAGCGGGTTCTCAGGGGATCTCCGGGCCACTGGAATAACACCGGGAAGCGCAGGGCACCCTTATAGACCCCACGTGGAGGTCACATTGAATTTACTGAAGACAACGCTGAACAATGGTCTCACCGTTCTGGCCAAGGAGAGCCACACGGCGCCCGTCATCACCTTCTGGGTCTGGTACCGGGTCGGGAGCCGCAACGAACATCGCGGTATCACGGGCATCTCCCACTGGGTCGAGCAAATGCTCTTCAAGGGGACGAAAAATTGGCCGCGGCAGAAGCTGGATCAGAGCCTGGCTCGAGTCGGCGGCTACTACAACGCCATGACCTGGTACGATTTCACCACCTACTACGAGACGCTACCCGCCAACAAAATCCGGCTGGCATTGGAGATCGAGTCGGACCGTATGTCCAACGCGCTCTTCGACGTCCAGGAGGTCGAGGCGGAGCGGACGGTAATCATCAGCGAACGGCAGGGACGCGAGAACTCTCCCACCTTCTTGCTGGAGGAGGAGCTCGCGGCGGCCGCCTATCGCGTGCACCCCTACGGGCACACCGTCATCGGTCACCGCTGTGATCTGGAGCAGATCACGCGCGACGACCTTTACCGGCACTACCGGTCCTACTACGTGCCCAATAACGCCGTCGTGGCGGTGGCGGGCGCTTTCAACGCGGGGGAGATGTTGCGCGTGATCGAGCGTTTCTTCGCTCCCCTAGAGCGGGGCGCTGAGGTGCCGGCGCTGCAGGCCGAGGAACCCGTACAACGCGGCGAGCGCCGGGTCGTCGTAGAAGGTCAGGGCGGCACGGACTACGTGGAGATCGGTTACCATACGCCCGCTGCCTCGCACCCGGACATCTTCCCGTTGACCGTGCTCAGCGCGGTGTTGGCCGGCGCGACGGGCTCGCTCATCGGCCGCGGCGGGCTGACCAACCACACCAGCCGGCTCTATAAGGCGCTGGTCACCCGGGAGTTAGCCGCCGACGTCGACGCGACGCTGATCACCACGCTGGACCCGGGACTTTATCAGCTCTCCGCCACGGTGCTCCCCGACCACACGGTTGACGAGGTCGAGACAGCGATCCTCACGGAGGTGGATAGACTCCGGCAATCCCCCATCTCCGAAGCGGAATTGGCGAAGGCCAAGCGTCAGGCACGGGCGCTCTTCGCCTACGCCAGCGAGAGCATCACCAATCAGGGGCTCTGGCTCGGCTTCAGCGAGATCTTTGCGGAGTACACGTGGTATCTGCACTACCTTGAGGGGATCGAGGCCGTCACGGCCGAGCAGGTGCTGGAAGCGGCGCAACAGTATCTACGCCCCCAGAACCGCACGGTGGGACATTACGTCTCGCGAGACAACAAGAAAACTTAACCACGGATTTCACAGATTCATACAGAAAATGAAGATTCAGTGAACGTTCGTGCCCTCCTTGGTGAAAATTAAGATCGTTTTTGGGCCATCCGGCGAAATCCCGGAGACCCGAAAACTTAAAATGACAAAAGTGACTCTACTGAAAAAAGGGTTTTCAGTAGAGAAAGGGATATACCCCATATTTTTCTTTGGCTGACCCTTTTTTCAGGGCAGCCAAATGTAAAAGGCGAAGAAGCTAGACGGAAATTCGTCAAGCGAAAGGGGAACGGGTAATATCCCCTAAGTCTACTGTCGTTCACGGCATCCATCGATTTTTCACCACAGAGAACGCTGAGCACGCAGAGAAAGAACCTATTTTTTTCTCTCGACGCGGCGACATCGGTAAGCGCCAACCTGGCGGAGGCCGATACCGCGGAATCCAAAGCCGATTTCAGACACAAAGTCGCTATTTCCGCCAAGGAGGCGCGTGAGACACGGTACTGGATCCGTTTACTGCGAGCCTCGGTGAGTCAACACGAGATCTGGTGACGCTAACCACGAGAGATCGAGGAGCTCACCCGCATCCTGGGCGCTATCTTACGCAACGCCAGAAGATGAGTGGTTTTGTCATTTGTTATTTATCCTTGACCCTTACTGAGCGGAGGTTACATGCCTAGAAGCAGAAAAAACTCGCTGCGTACCCACGCCTTCCCCGGGCCGGACGACGTGTTGCGTAAGACGCTGCCCAACGGCGTCACCATCCTGGCCCGCGAGAACTTCAACAGCCCAGCGGTGATCGTCGACGGCTACCTCGAGGTCGGCTCCGAGGACGAAGCACCCGAACAGGCGGGGCTGGCCAACTTCACCACGGCGGTGATGGAACGCGGGACCGGGCAGCGCCCCTTCGACGTCCTCTACGAGGAGGTGGAATCGGTCGGCGCCGCCTTTGGATTGAGCGCAGGCGCGCACATCACCGGTTTTGGCGGCAAAGGACTCGCCGCCCAGCTGCCCCTGCTCCTCGACATCCTCAACGACGTGCTGCGCACTCCCGCCTTCGACGCGCAGCAGTTCCAGCAGGCGCGCGGCGAGCTGTTGACCGCGCTCCGAGAACGCGCCGACGACACGCGTCGCATGGCGAACCTCCGCTTCTACGAGCTCGCCTATCCAGAAGACCATCCGTATCATTACAGCAGCACGGGCTACCCGGAGACCATCTCCGATCTCACCCGCGACGACCTGGTCGCCTTCCACGAGCGCTTCTTCTCACCCGAGGACATGGTCGTCATCGTGGTAGGCGCGGTAAAAGCGGAGGAGGCCGTCGAGGCCGTCGCCGAGATCTTCGGCGACTGGGAAGCGACGCGCCCCAAACGCGATCCGCTCCCCGAGGCGCCGGCCCTCACGGAGATCCGCCGCGCCCACGTCGCGATCCCCGAGAAGAGCCAGAGCGACATCCGTCTGGGCTGGCCCGGCCCGGCCCGCCGCGCGGAGGATTTTCTCGACTGCCACGTCGCCAACACCGTGCTGGGCGTCTTCGGCATGATGGGCCGGCTGGGCGAGAGCGTCCGTTCCCAGAGCGGGCTGGCCTACTACGCTTACAGTCGCGTCACGGGCGGCACCGGTCCGGGACCCTGGCGCGTCATCGCGGGCGTCGATCCCGCCAACGTGGAGCGAGCCGTCGGCCTGATCTTGGACGAGATCCGCCGCCTGCAGGATGAGCCGGTCCCGGATGAGGAGCTGGCGGACAGCAAATCTTACCTCACCGGCAGCCTGCCGCTGCACCTGGAGACCAACGAGGGCGTCGCGCAGGCGCTCAGCAACATCGAGCGCTACGACCTGGGCCTGGACTACTTGCAGCGCTACCAACAGATCATTGACGCCGTCACCGTCGCCGACGTACAGGCGGCGGCGCAACGCTGGCTCGATCCCGACGCCTACGCGGTAGGCATCGCCGGCCCCGCACCGGACGACGAGACGTAAACATGCTGGCGACCGGCGTCGATCTCGTCGAGGTGGCGCGCGTGGCCCGGGTGCTGGAGCGCTACGGGGAGCGCTTTCTCAAGCGCATCTACACCCCGGCGGAGATCCGCTTCGCACGCGGTCGTCCGGCGGAACTTGCGGCCCGGTTTGCGGCCAAGGAGGCCGTCGCCAAGGCGTTGGGCGTGGGGATGCGCATGCTCTCCCCCATCGGCGTGGGCTGGCACGACGTCGAAGTGCTTAACGAGCGCAGCGGTCGGCCCTACGTCCGGCTGCACGGTCGGGCGCAGGCGCTCGCTGCGGAACAGGGTCTCACCGAATGGTCGCTCAGCCTGACCCACGACGGCGGCCTGGCGATGGCGTTCGTCGTGGCACTGGGGAATAGAATGACAAATGGGCAAATGATAAATAGGGAAACGACAGGGAGCAAAGAGCGTTAGCATATTCTGCCGTTTTGTTGCTTTGATTTTTTGCTACTTTTCTAGGGGGAGTTCATGCGTATCGTCGCACAACGTGTCACTGAAGCATCGGTCACCGTAGACGAAAAAGTCGTCGGCGCCATCGAGGGCGGGTTACTGATCCTGCTGGGCATCGGCGAGGGCGACACCGAGGAAGAAGCCCGCTGGCTGGCGCACAAAACCGTCAACCTGCGCGTCTTCGAGGACGCCGAGGGCAAGATGAACCTCTCCGTACTCGACGTCGGCGGAAGCGTGCTCGTCATCCCGCAGTTCACGCTCTACGGCGACATCCAGCGCGGCTTCCGACCGTCCTTTGCGCACGCGGCGCCCCCGTCAGTTGCGGAGCCCCTGGTCGACGTCTACACGGAGGCGGTTGCAGCCGCCGATGTGCCGGTCGCCAGCGGCGTCTTCGGCGCGCACATGGTCGTCAATCTCGTCAACGACGGCCCGGTGACCATCATCATGGAGAAAGAGGCCGAGTAAGCGTAGACAGCAGGGAGGTCAACGATGACGCGTCGACCGCTGATCGTACTGAATTGGAAGATGTCTATGACGTTGGATGAAACGCAGGCGTTCGTCGAGCGCTTCCAGGCCCAGGACGAGGGGCGCGCTTCCGCGCTGGACCTGGTCATCACGCCGCCGGCGACGGCGCTGACGACGCTGGATGAGCTCGCCGCCGGGACGCCCATCCAGGTCGGGGCGCAGGATCTCTCGACGGAGAGCGACGCGCCGCACACCGGACAGCTCTCGGCGGAGCTGCTGGCGGACGCGGGCGCCACGTGGGCGCTCATCGGTCACTGGGAGGTACGGCGGGATCGCGGCGACGATTGGGCGACACTCAACGCCAAGGTCCACCGCGCGCTGGCGGGCGGACTGCGCCCCATTCTGCTGTTAGGCGAGGACGACCGCGCGGGCGACGTCGCCGCACAACTGGAGACACGCGTCGCCAGGGTGCTGGACGGCTGCGCGGCGCCTGACGTTCGCCGCATGGCCTTCATCTACGAGCCCGCATGGGCCATCGGCAAGGACGAGCCCGCGCCGCCCGAGCACGTCAGCGCGGGCGTGCAAGCGCTGCGCGAGGCGCTGACCACGCACTTCGGCCCGGAAGTCAGTGAGCGCGTCCAGGTCATCTACGGCGGCAGCGTCACGCCAGAGAACGCCGACGTACTGCTGAAGGAACCGGCGCTGGACGGATTGGGTATGGGCCGGAAGGGCCGTGATCCGGACGCCGTCGCGGCGCTGGTCAGGCAAATCCTGGAGCACAAGCGACGATGCGGCATGACCAAGCGACCAAGTGACTAAGTGACCAAGCGACCAAGTGACCACCTGACCATGTTCGAAGGAGGAGACGTGAGCCGCGAGACGCAACTCTGGTACTGGTTTCTGTTCGGTGAGGCACTTTCCACGCAACGCGCCAAGGAGCTCCTGACGAAGTGGATAAAGGACGGCCAGACGCTGGAAGATACGTTAAGGGGCTTTCCCAACACCCCCCAGGCGAAGACGCTGCGCCCGGAGGAACGCCGGCGCCTGCAGCTACCCGAGTCACTCCCGCCCATCTCCGCCGTGCGCTGGGACGAGGAGCTCTATCCCGCCGGCCTGCATCGCCTGTCCCTCAAGCTGCGTCCCGCGCTGCTCTTCACGCGCGGACCGGTGATGTTGCTGCAGCGGCCCATTGTCTACATCCCGCCGGCAGAGAGCCCCGAAGAAGCGCAACTTCTTGCCCGTGAGGCGCTCAGTCTGCTGCTGGGCGAATCCCTGCTGCCGGCAGCGGTACACGGCAGTCCGCAAGCGGCGCTGCTGATAGAGGAGTTGGCTGCCGCCGAAGGGGAGGCGCTGCTCTTCGTGCGGGCCGGGCTTCCCCAAATCACGCCGAGTGAGCGAGAGACGAGGCTGATCGAACAGGAGCGCTTGCTGCTCGTCAGCCCGCTGCCACCGGAGGCCCCGGCCAATCCCCGCTGGGACAGCGTGCTCTCGCAGGTCGAGGCGAGCAGCGCGACGCACTGTATCCTTACCGGCGCATCACCAACGCCCCCCTCAACCCCCGGGCGAACGCCCCCTACCGCCTGGCTCACCGAGGAACGGGGCGAGGGAGAAGCGCCAGCTTCTGTCGAGCGCGTCCGCCCGGCCGACTTGCTGCTATGGCTGACGGGTTCATCAGCGTCGGAGCGGGCGGATAAGCCCGCAACGTCGCAACCGACCCTGTCCGAAGCGGCACGTCCGTTGGGCGCGGACCCCCCCGCCGAACCGCCTCCCACCCCGGCGGAGACGTTGGACATCCTTAAGCGGGGCGGCGACGTGCCCGCAGTCCTACGCGACCGCCTGTTGAGCGAGCAGAAGGACTGAGCCTCTCGCACTCACCGCACGCCAATCAGCTCCACGGCGTCGATCTGGTTCCAGAAGCCCGTGCGGGACTCGTCCAGCTCCACCCGCACACCCTCAACCCGATAGTCAGTCCGCGGCAGCGAGACGCTCAAGACGCCCGGGCAGACGTCTGCGCTATCGGTGCCTTCCCAGACCAGGTGCTCCCCGCCGTTGCCGTCGATCAATACGACGCGAGAGATGGCGCCCCGCCCCAGATTCTGATGGATCCGCACCTCGGTAGCGTAAACCGGCTCCGCGTAGCTCAGTTCCAGCCAGGCCAGACCATTGCCCCGCGCCGAAGCCCAGGCCCGTGGATCGTCAGTGCACGTCTCAACCTGCCGGGCGCCGGTGGCGCGCAGCGCGCTCCAGCCGGGCTTGCCGTAGGACGAGCTGGCCTCCGCATCGACCGCCCACTGCGAAAGGATGGAAGGCGTCGGCGTCACCGCCGGTTCGGGGTTTACCAACGACGTGCATCCCACCAGCAATAGCCACAATCCCAACAAAAGGACCCCGCATTTCTTTCTCTTCACTTGCACCTCCCTGAACACATATTGTACATCAAAACCGGCACGTTTCCACACTTGCAATGAGAATTTACAAAAACAGCGCTTGCGTTTCTGTTTTCTTATGATATAATCTTCTTATGCAAAAAGTGAGGCACCTCACTGGTACGTACCAGTTGTCGGCCATACGCCAAGAAGAGCTGCCAAGTACAATCCGATCAGTTCCCGATCTTCCCAACCGAAGGCCGAGAAGGGGGACCTCACACTAACCTACACACAAAAAGGAGAGAAAAATGTTCAAAGATAGAATTCGTGAGCATTATGATGAACTCACGCCCGGCTTCCGTAAGCTGGCTGATTTCATCATGACCAACACTCTAGACGTTGCATTTCTAACCGCGACGCGGCTTTCACGTCGAGTGGGGGTAGATCCGGCTACAGTCGTACGCTTTTCCCAGGAGTTGGGATACTCGGGCTACCGTGAACTCTCCCGCGAGATCAAGGACTACGTCCGTGATCAGGTCACGTCCACCTACCGGGAGGCTGAAGAGGCGACCACTGTAGAGGGCCTCCTACGCTCGCTGGTGGAGAACACTCAGCAGAACTTTGAGCACTTCGTGACCACCGACCTCTCCAAGGTCGGCGAGGCGGTCGAGATCCTCACGGAGACCGAACACGTCTGGCTCGTCGCCGAACACCAGAGCTACGACCTAGCGCGCTTCATGGCCAAGAGCCTGCAAGGCCTGGGCATCTCCGCCAGCGCCTTCCATCCCAGCATGGCCGAAACGGCCAGCGTTCTCTCGCAGATGGAAGAGGGACAGACTGTGATGGCCCTGGTCAACGAAGGCCCCAGCATCGACGCCGGCTACGCCGTCCAAATGGCCCAGGAGAAGGGTCTCAGCACCATCTGCGTCACTGGCTCCGGCGTGGCCCTGCCTGCCCGCGAAGCCGACATCGCCATCATCGTCCCCATCAAGACACCGGCCGGCATCCCGAGCTTTGGCGCCGAACTTCTCGTGTTGACGGTTATCCAGGAGGCGTTGGCGAGCCATCTGGAAGAACAGAGCAAAGCCAACCTCAAGACCCGTCGTGAGAATATGACAAAGTTGCTCGAGATTCGCGCCGAGACCCCAGAATACGAAGTTTCGGCACCGCACGACATTTGGGGCGACCACCTGCCCGAAGAGTAAACGGGCCGCTCAACAGATTGAGGAAGATCAAGAGCGACACCTCTGACCCTGAGAGCGTGTCGCTCTTATTTCCTCGAAAGGCTATGGGGCTTCGGTCATTGCCCCTCCAGACGAAAGGTGAACTATGTTTCAGGATCGCATTCAGGAAAAATACGAGTCACTGACCCCGGGTTTTCGTAAGATAGCCGATTACATCATCATGCATACCTTGGACGCCGCCTTTCTCACCACCACAGAGCTGGCTCAACGGGTAGGCGTAGATCAGGCGACCGTCGTGCGTTTTGCCCAGGCGTTGGACTACAGTGGCTACCGGGAACTCTCCCGGGAGATCAAGGACTACGTCCGAAGTAAGGTCACGGCCAGCTATGATAAGGCGGACGCGGCGGAATCCGACGTTGAGTTGATTCGGGTTCTGACGGATAACGTCAAGCGTAACCTCGACCAGGCCATTTCTACCGAGGCCGAAAAGATAGCGGAGGCAGCGCAGATTCTGGAGAGCGCCCATCATATCTGGGGCGCGGCCGAATACCTCATCTTCCCCTTGATTGAATACTTCACCGGCAGCCTGCGCGCGTTCCACGTACCGGCGACCGCCGTCAATCCTACCCTGTGCTCCACCGTCGACGCGCTGGCAAGGATGGCGCCGGACGACGTCCTCATGGGCCTCACCTTGCGTTTCCCCCACGTTGACACCGGTCACTTAGTCAAAATGGCGAACGAACGCGGGCTACAAACGATCGTGATCACGGACTTCGGGACCGGCCTGGCCGCGCGAGAGGCGGATCTGACCATCACCGTCTCGACCAAAAGTCCGGTGGGCATGGTCAGCATCGGCCCGGCCTTTAACGTGCTGCTGCTGACGGCGGCAACACTGCTCAGCAACCGGGCCGAGGACACCGCGCACGCCTTCACCGAGTTCAATGAGAATCTCGGCAAGATCCTCAAATTGCGCGCGGAGACCTTTGATAACAAGACCGCCAGTTACTATCTCAGCGAAGAACCCTAATATCCTACCCCGGCAACCCTTGTAATAACTGAAATTCAACTCTAAGTCGAACCGCTCCGCTGAGGGGCGGTTCGTTTTGTGGCCCTTTGGCACTTCACATGATAATCCAAAAGGCAGGCTCATTTTTCTCCACAGATTACACAGATTTTCACTGATTTCTATTTTCTGTGTAAATCTGTGCAATCCGTGGTTAAGATCGCGGTGCAACCCGGCGAAATTCCAGAGAGGCAAGACCATTTGTCAAAGTCAGCTTCGCTCGTTATACTTACAGCCGTTGCATGCAGCGTCAATCAACTGATTCTTATAATGGGAGCTCAGGCATCATCTATGACTTTGACAAAGAAGATATCTCCTCTAATCGTAATCACGGCGACGTTCGTACTCCTGGCGCTTGCCTGGAACGTCTTCGTCCCCGCCTATGAGAACCTGGACGAGATCGAGCACACTGAGGTTATCCGCTACATCGCCGTCACCGGACGCCTGCCGATCCACGGCGAGGCAGAAGCTGCCGGCTTTCACGTCCGCCAGGAGGCCTCACAACCGCCCCTCTACCACCTGATCGGCGCGCTCTGGGTACGTCTCTGGGGACTACCCCGGACGGCACCCGCGGTTGAAGCGGTACCCGGCGGCGTCGTCGCCTGCGGTGACCTTGAGACCCTTTATAACAAGGCCACGTGGGTTCATCAACCCGATGATAGCGACGTTCCCTACACCGGACACCGGCGTACCGTCCACGGACTGCGGCTGCTCTCAACGCTGCTGCAGGTAGGAACCGTGGTGGGAACCTGGTTCCTGGCGCAGCGCCTCTTCTCGCGGCGCGTCGCCACACTGGCGACGAGCATCGTCGCCTTCAACCCCCAGTTTCTGCTGGTCGCCGCCGGCGTCAATAACGACAACCTCGTCACGCCGCTGGCGACGGGGACGCTCCTCCTGCTCCTGACCCTCTGGCAGGGTAAACAGACAACCGGACCGACGCCAAAACAGCTGCTGTTGCTGGGTATCCTCGGGGGCCTGGCCGGCCTGAGTAAACTGAGCGGCCTGGGACTCCTCGGTCTGAGCGGGCTGGTGTTGCTAATCATGGCAATCCGACGACGTGTCGCTTTCGGCCAACTACTCAGCTGGTGGACGCTGGTTTCGCTCCCGGCGTTGATCCTGATGGGACCGTGGATCTGGCGCAATGTGCAGCTCTACGGGGATCCCACGGCGCTGACGCCGATGCTGGAGAAGGTCGGGCGCCGGACCAGCGCCATCAATCCGCTGAATGAGCTACACTTAATGTGGCGTTCCTACTGGGGGCAGCTGCCCTGCGCTTTCTACCCTCGGGCACTCTACTGGTCGTGGACGCTCCTGGGCGTCGTGGGCGTCCTGGGCTGCATTCTCTCCTTCCCAAAGCTGAGACAGAAACAGAAAGCCGGGCTGATCGGCCTGAGCGCCTGGTTTACCCTGATCGTAGCGGCCTGGGTTCGTTGGGACATGCTGACGCCGGCGCCCGGTGGACGGCTGCTCTTCCCGGCAGCGCCCGCTCTGGCCCTGGGCATCGCCGTGGGATGGGAGCGCCTCGGCGGGCGCGTCGGTCGCCGACGCCTCACCAGCAACGTCTGGCTGGTGGGACTGCCGCTCCTGGCGCTTATCACGCTACGCGTCGGGCTCTTCCCCATCTTCGTCCCACCGGGTCAGGTCGAGGCGCGCGCGCTGCCCACAGAACAGACGCGGGAATATACCTTTGGAAAGAAGATAGCCTTGCGTGCGTACGAAATCCGACTGCGTCGCGCTCCCCTGGCGTGCTGGCTGGTGCGCAGCAGCTACTGCCGCCCCACCCTGGACGTGACGTTCTATTGGGAAGCGCGTACGCTGATTCCGGAAGATCACGTCATGACGCTCCAGCTGGTCTCCGCGCAACCAGGCGACGACACTCTCCGCCTCAGCTATAATCGGTGGCCCGGACGCGGCACGTTGCCCACGTCCAACTGGCCAACCGGGGTCACACTCAAAGACACGTATCATCTCCCTATCCCCGCGACGGAACAGCCCACGCAGGCCTGGGACGTAAAATTGGGCTTCTTCGACCTGGAGACCGAGCGACGCCTCGCTGTTGAACAGGGCGACGTCAACGTCGGCACGCTGGCACCGCTGACCACCCTCCGCGTGCCGGGACGTAGCCCCCAATGTGAAGAGAGCGACGCACTTGCTGAAGAGATCCACTTCGGCGGCGCCATCGCCCTGACCCACGCCGGCGTCGACGTGAACGCGACGCCCCGGGAGGTCACGCTGTGCTGGGAGAGTCTGGCCCCCGTGAGCGAGGACTACACGGTCTTCGTCCACGCCTACGACGACGCGGGCGCGCTCCTGGGGACGGGGGACGCTCCGCCCATGCAGCAGGCGTTTCCGACACGTCTCTGGCAACCGGGAGATCGCGTGCGAGATCGCCACACTTTGACCCTGGATCAAGCCGGGGACGTCCAGCAGCTTGTGATCGGCCTCTATGATCCCCAAAGCGGCCTGCGGCTGCCCGCGGTAGAGGCGGACACGCGGCTACCCAACGACGCCGTCACGGTATGGGAAGAGACGCCTTGAGCGCCCGGATTCGGCGCTGGATCCTCCCCGGTCTGCTCCTCTTCGCCTTTGGACTGCGCTGCTACCGGCTGGGCAACGCGAGCCTCTGGTACGATGAGGCCTACATCTGGTGGGTAACGCGGGAACTACCCTTCAGCGAAATGTTGCGGCTCAGCCTGCGAGAGATCATTCCCCCGGGCTATTACCTGCTGATACGCGGCTGGAGCGCAGTTGCCGGCACAAGCGAATTTGCCCTGCGCTTCCCCTCGGCGCTCCTGGGCCTGCTCGGCGTCGCCGCAGCAGGCCGAATCGCCGGGCGACTCTCCCGACAGACGAAGCGCGGAACGCTTATGGCGGTTTTCCTCTTTGCCATCGCCCCCCCCATGTTGTGGAGCAGCCGCGAGGTCCGCATGTACGGTCCGCTGCTGACGGGGACGCTGATCGCAGACGTCGCGCTCATCGAGACGTTGTGGGCGAAGGACGTAAAGCGACGTAGACGCTGGGCCCTTGTCTGGATGGCGAGCGCCCTTGCCGCGCTCTATACCGTCGTCCTGGCGGGCTTCTGGCTGATCGGACAGGGGCTTTTCGCTCTGGGGTTTCTGATACATAAGCGGCAGAAACACCTCTGGGAGCGGCTGAGGGAATTCGCGCTGTACGCCCTACTGATAGGGGCAGGCTATGCTCCGTGGGCCTTGCAAGCGCGCCACTTCCTGGGCCAGAACACCACGTACTGGGCGGGACACCTGCCCCTCGGCCACTTCTTCTCGATCACTTTTAAAGGTATGCTGACCGCCGGCTTTCTCCCCGCAATTGAAGACGAGCTGCTGGTCCGGGCCTTGATCGGGGCCCTCATCTTTCTCTTCTTGACGTTAAGCCTCCGGCGCCCGCTGCTGGGACTCTACAGCCTCTGTTATCTTCTCCCCCTATGGCCGCTGGGATTGCTTTTTCGATCCCTCCCCAAATGGGGCACCCGCCACGCCAGCCTCTTCGCCCCGGCGCTCTTCCTGACGGCTGCGTTGGTCGCTGGCGAGCTGGACCGCAACCGCCGTTGGCACCACGTGATCGTCAACTCGCTCAGTATCGGCGCCCTGCTCCTGCTGGTCGGCGTCTCGGTGCGCGCCGACGCCCATCTACTCCGCGACCCGGCCTTCGCCCACGAGGACTGGCGCGGGGTCGCGCGCCACGTGGAAAGTCGGCGCGGTCCGCAAGAATGGGTCATTGTGGAGACCGGATCGGTTTTTCCGGCGTGGGCCTATTACGGAAGTTGGGAAAAATTACTATATCTGCCCGAAGACGAACTGCTGAACGTCAACCACGTGCTGACCTATGAGAATACG
>CAZCPK010000017.1:0-19350 GCA_964500755.1 uncultured Anaerolineales bacterium | reverse complement strand
CGAACGTCTCTACGCGTTCAGTCACAACGTTCAAAGAGCCGCCACTCCGTGATCCTCCAGGCGTACCTTATCTAGCGGGAGATCCATGACCGACGTCGAATGCATAACGCTGCACGGCGACAAGCGAACTTTTCCGCGCGCCCGGTTGACGCTGCGCCCGGCAGTCTATGCCGTCATCGTGCATGACGGCAACGTGCTGCTTCTCACGATGCGGCATACCGGGAAATACCACCTGCCGGGGGGCGGGCTCAAGGTCGGGGAGCGCCTCAGATCTCTTGGCTCTTTGGGATTTCGCCGGATGCCAAGGCAACGTTTGCCACGCGCTTCCTGTCACAATGCAGAAAAGGTCTGGTGAGCCCCACTAGCGTAGCCTACGGCACTAGTTTTAGGGACACGGTTTTTAGAAGCACTCACTCCACTATCCGGCAAAGTCCCAGAGACCCGATCTCTTATCAGCGTATAACAAGCGGTAGATACACTTGGCAGAGGGATATTTCGTTGAACCAGATATGGTTGGGATAGTTTTTGGTTCCTTCTGGATCTTGGTGACTTGCGCTTACCAGGTCCAATGTGCCGTCATTGTTGAAATCGCCCATGGCAACGTTGTAGGAGTAAAACTCTCCTAACTCTTGTTGCGTGTCTTCCAACACGCCGGCGCCGTCGTTGCGCCAGACGCTATGGCGTTGCTTGCCGCCGAGGAAGACGTCTAGGTCGCCATCGGCATCGAGGTCGCCCAACGCCACCCCAATGCTGCGCGTTCCCGCGTTAAAAACCTGGCCTTGACTGAAACTACCGGTGCCGTCATTCAGCCACACTACATCGGAATCTTCTTCAGAGAAATTGGCGACGACCGCATCTAGATCTCCATCGTTATCTAAGTCACCCAATGCCACTTTACGACTGTTGACAGATCCCAAACTTTGGCGACTGTTGGTAAAATGTCCCGTCCCGTCGTTAAGCCAGACTGTGTTGGGGTTATCAGTGGAAAAGTAATTCGCGAAGAAGACATCCAGATCGGCATCGCCGTCCAGATCACCTAACGCGAGTCCGAGGGTGTCGCGTTGATCAAATCCTTGTCCTCTGGTAAAGTCTCCGGTCCCGTCGTTAATCCAAACTCGATTGTAGTGCCCCTTGTTTGCGATGACGGCATCCAGATCGCCGTCGGCGTCTACGTCGCCTAACGCCACGTCATAGCTGTTGGCGGATCCCAGCTGCTGGTTGGTATCGGAGAAAGTACCTGTGCCGTCATTCCACCAGACGGTGTTGGGCTCATTACTGTTGGCGAAGAAAGCATCCAGGTCTCCGTCTCTGTCCGGATCCCCCAGCGCCACGCCAAGCGAATTGTCCCCCGTAAAGACCTGTGTGCGGGTGAGCACGCCGTTGCTCTGATTTAACCAGATCTCGTTAGTGTCTGCTGTGTGATTTGTAAAGACAAGATCTAGGGCGCCGTCATCGTTGAGGTCCCCAACTGCTACGCCGTACGTTGAGTTGTTCCCCAGCTGGGTGGGGCACCGATGAAGGTTGCTGTCCCTGACATAGGTTGTGTCCAGAACTGCCACAGGGTGGGCAAGAGCGGGGCGGTGGCGTCGGTGCCCAGTGTGCCCGTGGTGGCGCTCACCTGTACCAGCTCTCCCGGATGGAAGGGGTGGGTCGGGGTGACCTTGATCTCGCCGCCGTTGAAGCTGTACGCTTCCAGGATCTGTCCCGTCTGCATGGCGTGGACGGCGAAGGTGCGCGTCGTCACCGTGGCGGGCTGGATGTCGCTGTCGTAGGTGATGGAAACCGCCGTGTCGCACGGCACATCGTGCGCGTTCGCCACAGGATGGAGTAGCGGATTCCCAGGTGCCAGAAGCTGTCGCGCTGCTACCCCCATGTCCGTGCTCAACCAGAAGACCGAAACCAAGCCTAGAGCCAGCATCAAACCTACCCATAGCTTGCGATACTTGTTCTGCATTATTTCCTCCTTGGTCATAAATGTCGCGTTATTGATAACATGCTACTCATCGGACGTCTTGGAAAATTCGATCAGCTCTGCGATTGCCTCTACCACCAGGGCCGGTCGTTCCCCGGCGATGTCGTGGTCGCTGCCCTCCGCGACGACGAAGCGACTTTGGGTCGAGGTCGCGGCCAGTGCCTCCAGCAGGGTCTGCCGGGCGGCGAGAAGCTCCTCCCCCATGCCCTCCGGCGGCTCTCCGGCCCCCAGGACGACGAGGGGGAGCGCGCCTAGTGCAGCGAGCTCTCGCATCTGTGCCGCGTTCTGCTCTTGGGCCGACAGCTCCGCCAGCGAGGTCTCCCACCACCGGGCGCCCGCCACCGCGGAGTAGTAGAGGTCGGCGGTGGCGGCAGGCACGTCGGCGGCGATAAAGGGGGCCTGGGTCGCCATCTCCCGCGGGCCGATGGCGCGGAGCACGCCGAGACGCGCAGCCGTGGCGAAGACGCGGTAGATGTTCGGCAGCGCAGCTTGTTGCGTGCGTACGTCCTCGGGTAGGATGTCGGCGTCGTCCTCATGGGCCGGATCGACGAGGACCAGCCCCGCGACCTCGTCGGGATAGCGGTCGACGAAGAGCCGCACGGGATAGGCGCCCCAGGAGGCGCCGACCAACACGTACGGCCTGGACTCCTCCGCGTTCTCAAGCAGCGTGTGAAGATCCGCTGCCATCCGCGCCGCGGTGCGCGCTTCGGGGTCCGGGTCGCTCCAGCCGTAGCCTGCGCGGTCGTAAGTGCAGACGCGGGTGCTTTCCGCCAATTGTGTCTGGATCTCACGCCAGCCAATGGACCATCCCCCCAGGCCAGCTTCCAGGAGCACGGTGGGGCTGCCTTCACCCTCGCAGTGTAAATGTAACGTGCGCCCGTCCACGTCGATTAGCCGACCAGGTGGCGCCGTCTCCGCCAGCGCTTCGGCGGCGTTTCGGCTCTCGATCTGCACCGCGACGACGACCACAACGAGCAGCAGAAAGAGCAGCCCGCCGATGCCGTATGCCATAAAACGAAGACATCCGCGCCGTCTATTCCCCGTTGTATTTTGAGTTGCTGCTTGCATATCCGTATACCTCCTGAGGGCATGTCGAATGATCAGGAGAAGTATACCCGCTCTGGTCCTGGAAAGGATGTGCCGAAGGATAGATTGGAGGTCACATTTTTGCATGGGACCGTCACAGCGGGGAATAGAAGCGCGCCGTAGCCTAGGGAGCTACGGCGCGTGGAAAGAAACGTGAGACAAAACCGCGGCGTGAGTTCAGAGCATGCCCAACTCCCGGGCCTTGAGCGCCGCCTGGGTGCGGTCGCGGACGTTCAACTTGCTGAGGATGCTGGTCACGTGATTCTTTACCGTACCGTAGGCGATGAAGAGCGTCTCGGCGATCTCGCGGTTCGTCTGGCCCTCGGCGATGAGGGCCAGGACCTCCTGCTCGCGGTCGCTCAACGGCTCGATGAGGGGGTCTCGATGTTTGGGAACCTGTTTTGCCAGTCGCGAGAATTGGCTGACTACCTTGGTGGCGACGGCGGGCTGCAGCACGGATTCGCCCCGGGCGGCAGCGCGGATGGCTTCTGTCAGCTTTTCGGCTGAGACGTCTTTGAGTAGATAGCCGACAGCGCCGGCGCGCAGGCCCTTGAAGATGTCCTCGTCGTCATTGAACGTGGTGAGTACAAGGACTCGGCTCTCTGGGCAGGCTTTGAGCAGGCGTTGTGTAGCGGCAACGCCGCCAAGCTTTGGCATCCGCAAATCCATCAAGACTACGTCGGGCTGCAGCTCCTCGGCTAGATTCACAGCCTCCAGCCCATTTGACGCCTGTCCCACTACTTGGATGTCGGGCTGCACGGAAAGCAGCATCTCTAATCCCTCGCGGAAGAGAGCCTGGTCGTCGACCAAAAGCACGCTGATCATGATGTCGGCACCTCCACCTCGAGTTTGAAGCCTTCTCCGTGGGCGCTTTCAACGTGCATTCGTCCGTTGACCAGTTTAACGCGCTCCTGGATGCCCAACAGCCCGAAGCCGTCTCTTGGATCCTCCGTACCTACGCCGTCGTCTTCGACGTTTAGTGTGACGCAATTGTCCCCGTACGTCAACCGGACGTGGATCCAGTGTGCGTCTGCGTGCTTGCGTGCGTTGGTCAGTCCTTCCTGAACAGCGCGATAGATAACCAGCGCGGCTTTGGAATCGAGTGGATATGGCTCACCGTCGACCTCATAGGTCGTGGAGAGGCCGCTTTCACGACAGGCATCGGCCAACGTGACTATAGCCTCCGAAAGCGAAGCAGTATCCAGAGGCGATGCTCGCAGCGCGGCGACCGAGCGCCGTATTTCGGTCAACCCTTCCTGGGTCAACGTCTGCGCCTGCTTCAGGGCGTTTAGACCGCGTTCGCGGTTGTGATCCAATACGGCGAGCCCCGCCTGGATCTGCATGTTGATCGCGGTGAGGTAGTGCCCCAGCCCGTCGTGAATCTCGCGGGCCAGCCGGTTGCGCTCCTTAACCATCGCCAGCTCTTCGGCCTGCGTTGTATATGTCCGCAATTGAGCATTCGCGGCTTCTAACTCTTCTGCCAGCTCCTCGACGGCAGCGCGGGCTTCCCGCTCGCGAACAGCGACGAGTGTAAAGAGCACGACGAAGAGCGCGGACAGCGCATACTGCAGGCCGCTCAACAGGATCGCTATCCCTAGAGACAACCTGCTGTCTGTAGAGATCATTGGATCCACGAGCAGGACCGTTACAAACATCACGCACAGTAGATTGAGCAGGAGCATCGTGGCGCGTCCCTTGGGGGGCAAGAGTATAACGCTCTGACCCAACACGGGCAGCATAATCAGCCAACCCTGCCCTTGGCTCAAGTAATAAATGAGGGCGCTCAAGACTGTTTGCACAGCCTGATGCGCATAGATGGCGGCACCCCCCCTTTTTTTATATTGGGGTAAGGTGACAATACCTAGGAATATGTAGAGTATGCCGCAGGCTGTGAAGATCAAGCCTTCCCCCGTCGTGAAGTCAACCCTACCACTGGCAAAGGTGGTGAGATAAGTGACTAGCACCAGGACAATGAGCAGGGTGTTCATCCCCAGGTCTTCGTTAAAAGAGCGGATTACGTCGGATGTCACTTTGCTTGCCTCCAGATCGGAGATGCTTGCCGTCGGTTCAGCCGTGGTCGGTTGGGCGACCGCTTGTGCGTGAGCCTCGGGTATTTTACAGCTCTCTCGCCGTTTGGCATAGTCGGATAGCCTGCTCGTGATCTGGACATGTTACTCTCCAGGCGGGCGACTGTTGTGACCCCCCATTACATCGTGTATACTGATGGGGAATGCGGGCCGGCCGCACGCCTTTTCCCACGGGCGGATCATCCTCCACCGGTTGCATAGAGATGTGAAGGGCGTGTCGGACGCGGTCTAGACGGCAGGCTTGCGGGGTTGGCTGGGCAGAAGGAGCTCCCGTACAGCAACAAGGTGATTATCACGAGCCGGGTCGAGTACGTAACGCTGGACGAGGCGCTGCTGAACACGGACTACCGGGAGAAACTGCGCGCCTTCGATACGCATCTCTGCTACACTAAGCAGATCAACCCCATCACGGGGGAGATGAAGCCGGTGGGCGGAGAAGGGCGTCTGGATCCCGCACTATTTGAGGACGGGTAGCCATAGTTCGGTGAGTACGTCGCGGCTCGCCTGAGTTTTCCGCTGGGCCGCCTGGTATCGCGAAAGGAGGCACCGTGAATAGAGAGGATCGTCCAAGGCATACCGTTTGGCAGTCCATACTGCTGCATTTGGCGCCGGGCGTGTTGATCTTGGTCGTCTATGGCGTCAGTGCACGCATCTTGACGACTTGGCTGCCCTCGCCGGTGGCGCTGTTGGCGGCCCTGAGTCTAGGCATTGTCCTGGGGCTTGTCCCGTTTGAGCTGGGCTACTTGCTTCTGCAGGGATGGCGGGAGCATCGCAGCTTCTCCTTGAAGGGGATCGTGCTGTACAGGGAGCCGATCCGTATAGGGGAGTACGTACTTTTTGTCCCTCTGCTACTTATCTGGGCAGTATTCTGCTTTGCAATACTCTCTCCCCCCATTGAAGATTACCTCCGGCAAACCATTTTTGCGTGGTGGCCCGATTGGCTGATCCCCTCGGCACTAGATGCCTCCACATTCTCCACAAACCCCACCTGGGGATTGATCGCGCTCGCGTCGCTACCGCTTCAAGCGATCATTGGGCCGATCGTTGAGGAGCTGTATTTTCGGGGTTACTTGCTGCCACGCTTATCTTGTCTGCAGAGCTGGGCGCCCCTGGTCAACACCGTGTTATTCTCACTCTATCATCTCTACACGCCGTGGCAGAATCCCGCCCGGATTTTGGCGCTGCTGCCCGCGGTCTATCTCGTCCAGCGGAAGCGCAACATTTACCTGAGCATCGTCTTTCACGTCGTCCTGAACCTGGTGGGGCAGGGGCTGATAGCGATGGTGAGGGAGGTCATATAGGCGGATCAGCAGAGTAGAACCACTGTCATTTGATCACGTCCAATCAGGAGGCAAAATGTTGATTGACGCACACTCTCATCTTGATAGATATAACCTCGCAAGCAAAGACGTATTAGATTCCGCTTTAGAGGAGATCACCCAACACAAGATATTTACCATCAGTAACTCGATGGATCTCACGTCGTACGAGCAAAACCTCGCGATTGCCGAAACGTGCACTCTCGTGCTGCCGATCTTTGGCGTCCATCCCTGGCATGCTCCTCAATATGCCCACAGTCTCGAAGATTTGCGTGCACCCACCGCCAGCAGCCCCATGATTGGCGAAGTCGGTCTCGACCACCGCTTCGTTGAAGATACCTCCCAGTACCCCGGGCAGAAGCGGGTCTTTGAGTTCTTTCTCGCCGCAGCCGTCGAGCAGAGGAAAACGATGAATCTACATGCTTCAGGTGCAGAAGAAGACGTTCTGGACCTGCTCGTTCGCTACGCTGCTCCGCCTGCAATCGTCCATTGGTACTCCGGCCCCCTGGATATTCTTGGCGATTTCATCGCCAGAGGCGATTATTTCACCATCGGGGTCGAAGTGCTGCACTCCGAACACATCCAGGCCATTGCAAAAGAGATACCGTTAACACAACTGCTGACAGAGACAGATAATCCCGGCGGGCCACGGGAGTTCACCGGTGAACTGGGGATGCCCTCGCTGATCGAAGAGATCGTCAAGAGCGTGGCAGCGCTCAAGGAGACCACCACAGAAACCATCCTGCAAACAGTGGAGCGTAACCTGCTACGTCTGGCTCAAGATACTCCGGAGATCATAGACGCCTACACGCGAGCTGGGTGAGAGAAGAGCGCGGGCGTGACCACCTATCGAGTCATTGAGGCGTATCCATCCCCATATCCGGAGTCGCTCTTTTTCCGTCGCGGCGCGACCGTAGACGTAGGGCGAGCCTTCACCGGCGACCCGGACTGGGAGCATTGGCGGTGGTGTACGGGGCCGGACGGCGTCCAGGCCTGGGTGCCGGAAAACTACCTCGAGGTCCGGGGCGCAACGGGCGTCTTGACGCGTGACTACGACGCCCGAGAGTTGAGCGTCGCCGTCGGCGAGACGGTCGTGATCTCGGAGATCGTGAACGGCTTCGGCATGGCTGAAAAAGCCGATGGTCAACGCGGGTGGGTGCCCATGAGAAATCTTGTAGGGCAGTCGCCAAGGCGTCCGGAGAGATAACCCCTTTTTGACGTGGGACACTTTTACAAGGAGGAAATCTATGTCGAACATCTTGATCTTGGGCGGTACCGGATATACGGGTAAATTGATCGCCCGGCATCTGCTGGAGCACTCCACGGCGAAGGTAACGCTTGCTACCCGTCATCCCGACAGGGCCGGCGCCTTTGCGGAGGAGTTGAACGCATCGTACGCGGAGCCGCGGGCAACCGCCGTCTACGCGGACGCAGCGGATGGCGAATCCTTGCGCGCGGCGTTCCAGGACCAGGACTTCGTGGTCGTCGCTGCGCCCACGACCGCCTACGCGGAGACCGTGATTCGGGCGGCGTTGGAGACGGGCGTCGACTACCTCGACGTGCAGGTCGACGCCCAGAAGCTGGCCTTGCTCCAGTCCCTCGCCGACGAGATCGAAGGCGCGGGCCGCATCTTCATCACCGAAGCCGGCTTCCATCCGGGCCTGCCCTCCGCCCTGGTGCGCTACGCCGCCGCCCACCTGGACACGATTGAGCACGCCGTCACCGCCGGCTACCTCAACATGGGCAAGGACCTGCCTTACAGCGAGGCGGTCGACGAGGTGGTGGGGATGTTCAAGGATTACCAGGGGCAGGTCTATAAGAACGGTCAGTGGACGAAGCCCAGTGCCGTACAGATGCGCACCGTAGACTTTGGCGGGGAGATCGGCAAGAAGCGCTGTTATGCGATGTTCTTTGAAGAGCTGCGTGCTCTACCCGAGCACTACCCCGCGCTCCAAGATCTGGGCTTCTACATCTCAGAGACGCACTGGATGACGGATTGGGTCATCATGTCGATTGCCTGGGTCTGGTTAAAGCTCATGCCCTTTGCCGTGCGCCCGATAGGGAAGTTCCTGTGGTGGGGGATGCAGACCTTTCACAAACCACCGTACCGGGTTGAACTTCAGGTGCAGGCCACGGGCCGCAAGTACGGGCAGCCAGCGGCGGTTCAGGCCAGCGTCATGCACACCGATGGGTACGCCCTGACCGCCATCCCCGTGGTGGCGACCCTGCTGCACTACCTGGATGGGCCCGCGCGCGCGCCCGGGCTGTGGATGATGGGCCACTTCGCCGAGCCCGTCCGCCTGATGCAGGATATGGAGAAGATGGGCGTGCAGATCACGACGCGTATTCGGTGCGGCTCCCGGGCCGGTGGCGAGGTGCGTCAAGGGGGCGTCTCTGCGCTCCTAGAGCGGCGATTCGACGGGCTACTTGCACATCTTAAGCGCCTTGATTGGCAGGTGGATGGGGATACTCGGGACGCCGTGTTGGGTGAGGTCAGGGATCTCGTTGCGCACGGCGAACCCGGAGTTGCCCTGGAGATCCTCTGTCAGTATCTTTACGAATACGCTGTGCCGATAGATAGGAGGGCGTTGAAGACAATTCGTTTTTTAGCCGCCGTTATGCAGATGCCAGCGTCCACCTGGGATTTCCTGGGCGATCCTTGCAGATAAGAGCCTGACACTGCTTTGACTCTGCGGTAGATCTCATTAGGGGAGGAATGCATGCAGCAAAACGACGATCCGTTACGTGACGTAGTGGACTATTACAGCGCCTACAATGAGCAATCCAGGTTGTCGGGACCTCTGGGACAGGTGGAGTTTGTCAGGACTCAGCAGATTATCCGACGCTATGTGTCGTCCCCACCGGCTGTCGTGTTGGACGTGGGGGGCGCCGCGGGTCGCTACGCGTGCTGGCTGGCGAAGGAAGGGTATGAGGTGCACCTGATCGATCCCGTGTCGCTGCACGTGCAGCAAGCCGAGGCTGCGTCCGACGCCCAACCCGCTGCGCCCATCGCCAGCTGTACCGTCGGCGACGCGCGGCGGTTGGACTTCGAGGATGCGATCGCCGATGCCGTGCTGCTGCTCGGCCCCCTCTATCATCTGGTCGAGGCTGACGATCGGCGGCGCGCCCTGGCGGAAGCGTATCGGGTTCTTAAGCCGGGCGGACACCTCTTTGCCGCCGGGATCTCGCGTTTCGCCTCCACCGTCAATGGCCTGGCCTCGGGCTTTTTTACAGATCCCGCCTTTCAGCAGATCATGCGCCGTGACCTAAAGGATGGGCAGCACCGGAATCCCACGGATAACCCCGCGTATTTCATGGATACCTTCTTTCATCACCCGGACGAACTGCGAGCCGAGGTCGCCGCTGTGGGCTTTGAGGTAGCCGATCTCCTTGCCGTTGAGGGACTCAGTTACTTGATGCGGGACTTCGAGGAGAATTGGGGGAACGCAGCGCATCGAGCATTTCTATTGGAGATCATCGGCAAGACCGAGCGCGAGCCGACGTTGCTGGGCGCCAGCCCGCATATGTTGTGCGTGGGACTGAAGGCATAGAGGATCTGTGTTTCTGATAGCTTCTGCAGAGAAAGGACGTCACCAACATGAAGACGATCGGTCTGTTAGGGGGCATGAGCTGGGAGTCGACGGAACTCTACTACCGGCTCATCAATGAGGGCGTCAAGGCGCGCCTGGGCGGGCTGCACTCGGCCCGCATCGTTCTGGTCAGTGTGGACTTCTACGAGATCGAGGAACTGCAGCGCCGGGGGGATTGGGTGGCGGCGGGGCGTGCCCTCGCGGAAGCCGGCAGACAAGTCGAGGCAGCCGGCGCCGATTTCCTGCTCATCTGTACCAACACCATGCACAAAGTCGCGCCGCAGGTCCAGGCGGCGATCGACATTCCGCTTTTGCACCTGGCGGACGCCACCGCGAAGCGAATCAAGGCCGCGGGGATGCGGACCGTGGGCTTGTTGGGCACCAACTTCACCATGGAGCAGGACTTCTACAAGGGGCGGTTGGTCGAAAAGCACGACTTGAACGTCCTGGTCCCCCCGAAGCCCGATCGCGACCTCGTGCATCGGGTGATCTACGACGAGCTCTGTCAGGGCCAGGTGAACCCGAGCTCCCACGAGGCGTACCTGCGGATCATGGGGGCGCTACGGGCGCGGGGCGCGGAGGGGATTATCGAAGGCTGTACGGAGATCGTGATGCTGGTCCAGCCGCAGCACACCGAGATCCCGCTCTTCGACACCACGTCCATCCATGCCGAGGAAGCTGTGCTAAAGGCTATTGAGGATTCCGGGTAGGCTTGTCAATCAGCCGGATATCCTATACAGGTTAGATCCCGGTGAGGATGAGAGGAGGGGAGCGTGCGAAAGATGACCTGGAGATATGCTTTGATCACGATGGTCACGTTATTTGCTGCCCGACATCTGATGGTATTACTTCACGAATGGACCCACAGCAGCATGGCCTGGGCCCTTGGCCACAAGAACGCCCCCTTTGCCATTCACTACGGCGATTGGACGTTGCTGCAGGTGGACGAGGCTGTGGAGTACGCAGCGTTGCATGCTGCCGGTCAGGGGCGTGCCGCGGCGCTGATCGCGGGCAGTGCGCTCGTGACAAATCTCGTCCTTTTCGTTCTGTGCCTGCGATTCCTCTTGCTGGACGGCATTCAGCAGCGCACGTGGCTCTACCAGTTTATCTTCTGGTTCGCGGTGATGAACATCGGAGAGCTCTTCAGCTACCTGCCGGTGCGCACCTTCGTCGGCAATCGGGGGGACGTGGGCCATTTTGTCCACGGGCTGCACATCTCTCCCTGGATCGCCTTTCTGCCCGGGGTTTTGATCACAGGCGGTGGGCTGTGGTATCTGCTGAGGAATCAAATCGTAGAGTTCTACCACGTTATGGCGCTCTCCACCGGTGCGCCCCGGACCATTTATCGAGGGCTTACGCTGTTTGTGATCTTCTTCTGGTACGGCGCGAGTGCTTTTCACGACTACGGCCCGAGTAGTCCGAGAAGCCTGGCTTCATTGGTCGCGGCGTTGTTGGGGATTGCCCTGTTTTTCGCCCGTGATCGGTGAATGTCCCTGCCCGCCGCCCATTTCATGGGAATCGACATCTGCGTTCAAGTTGAAGGGTCGTTTTTTGGCGGGAGCAGTAATGCGAATGACGACCAATTTGGGGACGCTCAGTATAAGTGGATCGAGGGCACCTGTTGCACGTTCCACCCCAATCTAGAGATTGATGGGGAGGTAAGGGTTGCGGACGTCCAGAATCTTGAGAATCACACGTACGTCTACTACTATCGCGGGACGGGGCATCCGGTCGAATTTCGCTTACCCGACCTTTACGAGGGGATGTTCGGCAGGTGGGGCGGTGTTGACGGCGGGGTGACCGTGAAGATCTACGTGTACGATTGGGGTATGCCGTGTCCCTAATCGCACGATCGGACTGCATGACATGATGTGCGCCAACGGAGCGTCGGGGTACTTGTACCTCGGCGCTTCGTTCACGTACGGACCTACATCACCGCGCGCGCCATACCGCCGTCCACCAGCATCGTCACGCCCGTGACGTACGCCGCCGCCGGGGAGAGCAGGAACGCGGCGACCTGTCCGAACTCCGCCGGATCGGCCATGCGGCCCAGGGGGATCTCCGCGGCGATCTGCGCTGCTTCGTCCTCGGGCGCGGTCTCGTTGCGCGCGGCGCGGTCCGCCAGCAGCTGCTCGACGCGCTCCGTGCGCGTCCAGCCGGGCGCGATGGCGTTGGCGCGTATATTGTCCGGCCCCAACTCCAGGGATAGGCTCTTCATCAGGCCGACGACGCTCATGCGCAGGCTGTTGGAGAGGATCAGGTTGTCCAGTGGATGTTTGACGGTGAGTGAGGTATTGTAGAGAATACTGCCGCTCCGCTGGCGCCGCATCATCGGTACGACGGCGTAGGTCAGCCGCACGGCGCTCTGGACGGTGAGCTCGATGGCGGCCTGCCAGTCGGCGGGTTGGAGATCGAGAAAGCTCCCCGGTGGCGGTCCGCCCGCGTTGACGAAGAGCGCGTCGATTTGCCCAAACGCGTCGAGCGTGACGGCAGCGAGGCGGTCGGCGGCATGCTCCTCGGTCACGTCGACGGGGATGGGCAGCACCTCCACGCCGGTCTCCGCCGCCAGCGCTTCCGCTGCCGCTACCAGTGACTCCTCGTGGCGCGCGCAGAGCGCGACGTGGCAGCCCTCTCGGGCCAGTGCGCGGGCCGTGGCGTAGCCCAGACCGCGACTCGCCGCCGTCACCAGCGCGACGTTGTCGTTAAGGTGTAGCTCCATGGTAAGCCTCCTCTGTAGTACCCAGGTCGAAAGCCGACGGGCAAACGTGCTATTGTCTCCTTGTTACCCTTGGTTATCTGCCGGCTCGTCGGTGTAGCGTCGCCCGCCTACGCCCGCTCGAAGCGCAGCACCGTCTCGCCGACGAGAATCGTGTCGCCGGGTGTCAGGTGCGTGATGTGCGTGATGCGCTCGTCGTTGACCAGCGTGCCGTTGTGACTGTCTAGATCCTCGATCCACCACCGGCCCTCTCGCCAGAGGATCAGCGCGTGGTGTGCGGAGGCATAGGGATCCTCCAGGATCAGGGTGTTATCGTCCGCGCGCCCGAGGGTCGTGACGGGCTGTAGCTGAAAGCGGGTGTCGCTCCCTTCGCCCGGTTGGTGGAGTACGGCGGGCACGAGCGCCGGGGTTGGTTCGGCGGCCGCCTGGAGGCGGAGCTCCCGCCAGAGGACGTAGAACGACACGCCCAGGAAGGCGTAGAGCACGCCGGCCAGCGTGAGCCGCAATGCCAGAATGACGCCGTTCATCTTCGTTGGTTCACCCTTTACTCGATCACTCGTTCACTGCCGGCTCGGGGCGTCGGTGCTCTCTCGGTTCGGAATGACGTAACGCTTCCGGGCCAACGTAGAGGAGTTTGACGCCCGCCAGCGCAATCAGGTCGCCCGATTGGAGCAGCGTCTCGTGAACGGGTTGCCCGTTGACCGTCGTCCCGGCGCTGCTGTCGAGATCCTGCAGCATAAAACGCCCGTAGCGCAGGCGGAGTTGGGCGTGGTGTCGGGAGACCCCGGCATTTTCTATAATCAGGTCGTTGTCCAACGCGCGTCCGATGCGTATCAGAGGCTTCTGCAGGTCGAACACGCGTCGTCCGTCCAACAGCAGGTACGCCTTGGGCACGCCCGTCGCTGCGGTCACCCGGGCTACCTCGGTGACTCGTTCCACGTCAAGGTCGCGCGTTCGCTCCTCGGTCGGCGTCTCCTGTTGCGGAAGGATACGCACGTCGTGTCGCGGGACGTTGGGGTCGGCTTGCAGGTCTACGTGAGGGGCGCAGCGCAATCGGATGGGCATGCGGCGCACCAATGAGGTCAGCGCCGTGGTCAACGCTGTCTCCAGGTCCGGATGGCTGTCCTGCAGCGCCTGCAGATCTTCCGGATGCAACAGGATGTGATATCGACCCGCGATCTCCGCGCGTCCGTTCGGGTCGGTCTGGACGCTCCTCTCCAGAGCCCGCACGAACCTGCTCGCTACCTCCTGTGGCAGGAGCGTGCCGGCGAAAAGCCGCATAAAGGGCTCCTCGACCAGCTGTTCCATCAATGACTCGATACGCAGCAGTCCTTTCATCTTGGGCATTATAGTGCAAACAAGGAAAGATACAAAACCGGGGTCCGCAGACTGATCAGGCGACCACCTGACCATAATCCGTCGCATTCACAAGATAGCGATCTGTTTACTCCGCTTGGCTCTTTGGGGTTTCGCCGGATGCAAAGGTAACGTTTGCCACGCGCTTCCTGTCACGACGCAGAAAAGGTCTGGTGAGCCCACTAGCGTAGCCTACTGCACTACTTTTAGGGACACGGTTTTTAGAAGCACTCACTCCACTATCCGGTAAAGTCCCAAAGACCCATCCGCTTAATCCGTTGACCTTACCTGATGTGGTTGAGGCTTGTTGAGGGTGAACCGATGCGGTATAATGCTCCCTATGAGACGCAAAGCGATTTTATGGTTGATGTTGGGACTGTTGTTGATTTGTGTGGCTCTGTTGGGCGGGGCACAGTGGCATGCGCGCTGGCGTTTTCGTACCCGTGGGTGGATGACGGAGCCGACGCAAGCCGTGGCCGATACCGGCTTCTCCTCGCTCTGCGTCAACGCTGCGCTGGGACAGTACGACGCCCCGGAGCGGACTGAAGCCCTCGAGGCCATCCGGGAGGGTGGTTTCGTCTGGGTGCGACAGGACTTTCCCTGGTCGGAGATTGAACCGGCGCCGGGTGAGTACGATTGGGCGGCCTGGGATCCCGTCGTCGCCGACGCCGTGGAGCATGGCCTGCAACTCCTCCCGGTCCTCAGCTCGCCCCCCGCCTGGGCCGGAAATCCGCCCGACCCCGAGGCTTTCGCACGCTTTGCCGGCGCCTTCGCCAACCACTACATGGCCCAGCTGGTCTACTACCAGATCTGGCACAATCCTAACCTGGGTGACGCCTGGAGTGGGGAGGCCGATCCCTACGCTTATGCCGAGCTGCTGATGCGCGCTGCCGAGGCTATCCGCGCCGCCGACCCCGACGCGCGGATCGTGCTGGGGGGACTGGCGCCCAACGTCGAGGCGGGGCCGGTCAACTACAGCGAGGTGCGCTTCCTCGAGCTGCTCTACGGCGCGGGGGCGGCGCCCTACTTCGACGTCGTGGCGGTGCAGCCCTACGGCTTCGACACCGGCCCCGACGACCGGCGCGTCGCCCCGGACCGCTTCAACTTCTCACGCGCACTCCTGATCCGCGAGCTGCTGGTGGAGCAGGGCGATGCCGACACTGCCATCTGGGCCAGCGACTTCGGCTGGAACCACCTGCCGCCCGGATGGGACGACGTGCCCTCGATCTGGGGCTCCGTCGATGCGGGGACCCAGGCGACCTACACCGTCGCGGCGTTCCAGCGCGCCGAGGACGAGTGGCCCTGGATGGGCGTCCTGTGCCTCAACACCTTCCAGCCGCGTCCGCCGGGCGAGCGGACGATCCCCGACGCCGAGGAGCACTGGGGCTTCGCTCTGGTCGGCCCCGATGGCGAGCCCCGTCTCGTCTACGACGCCGTTCAGGCCTGGGCGTCGCGGCCCGAGGTCGCGCAGCCGGGGACCTATCCTGCGAGCACCGCGCTGGCGACCTTTGAGGGCGGTTGGCGCCTGGGACCGCTGGGCGCCGACATCCCCCGGGAGGCCGACGCCGCGACGCCCGGCGATCGGGTGCGCCTGCGTTTTGAGGGGACCGGCGCCGCGCTGACGGTGCGGCGTGGCCCCTACCGCGCCTTTCTCTTCGTCACCGTCGACGGAGAGCCGGCGCCGGCGCTGCCCCGCGACCGTCAGGGGCGCGCCTACGTCGTGCTCTACGATCCGCTCGCCGAGACGGCGACGGTCCCGTTGGCCGAGCACCTTCCGCCGGGCGAGCACGTCATCGAGGTGACGCCCGACCGGGGGTGGTACCAGTGGGCCCTGGCCGACTGGCGCATCGTACACCGGCCCGACCCCGGGCCCTACCGCGCCGGCCTGGCGGGCTTTGCGCTCCTCGGTCTGACGGGCAGCGCGCTGACCGTCGCGGCGCTGCGGGCAGGCGGCTGGGACCAGGCCAGGCGCCTCGTCCGTGCGACCTACGCGCGGCTGGATGAACCGCTGCAGGTGGCGCTGACCGCCGTCGTCGGGATCGTATTTGGCGCAGCGGCCTGGCTCACCTGGTCCCAGGACGCCTTCCGCCGCCTGGGCGAGGGGACGGGCCTGGTCGCCGTGCTGTTGGCTGCGGGGACGTTCTACCTCTCGCCGTGGCTGTTGCTGACGCTGGCGAGCGGTGCGGTGCTTCTTGTTTTGGTGGCGCTGCGACCCGATCTCGGGCTGGCACTGACGCTCGCCGCCTCTCCGCTCTACCTGCACCCGCTCTCCCTCTTCGGCAAATCGTTCTCACTGGCCGAATTGCTGCTGCTGCCGACGCTGGTGGGGTGGAGCGTGCGGCTGATCGGACGCTGGAAGGAAGAAGGACGGTTTTCTGTCGACCTGCCCCGCTCGACGTGGTTGTCCGTCGCGGCGCTGGTGGTCGTGGCGCTGCTCTCCACGGCGTCCGCCGCTCACCGCCGGGAGGCGCTGCGCGAGTGGCGGCTGGTCATCGTTGAGCCCGCCCTCTTCTTCCTGATGCTCGTCACACTCCCTCTACAACGCCGTGATCGGTGGCGCGTCGTCGACTTCTACGTCGCCAGCGGCTTCGCCATCGCAGCCGTGGGCTTGGTGCAGTATTTCGTTCTGGGCGATTTTATCACTGCCGAAGGGGGCATCCGCCGGCTGCGCAGCTTCTACGGTTCGCCCAACAACGTCGGCCTCTACCTGGGGCGCATGCTTCCCTTGCTGGTGGCGGTCGTGCTGTGGGCGCGGGGACGTCGACGGTGGCTCTACGCTGCCGTGCTTGTGCCGGTGGCGGCGGCGCTCTTGCTGAGTTTCTCGCGGGGCGCGCTGCTGCTGGGGGGACCGGCGGGCATCCTGACGCTGGGATTCCTGGCAGGACGCCGCTGGCGGCGGGCAGCGGCAGTGCTGTTGCTCGTCTTCCTGGTGGCGTTGATCCCGCTTTTTAGCACGCCGCGCTTTGCGGGATTGCTCAATACACAGTCGGGAACCACGTTCTTCCGGCTGGCGCTCTGGCGCAGTGCCTGGAACATGGTGCGCGATCATCCATTGCTGGGCGTCGGGCCGGACAACTTCCTCTATGCCTATCGCACCCGGTACGTTTTGCCCTCTGCCTGGGAGGAGTTCGACCTGGCGCATCCTCACAACTGGCTCTTTGATTTCGCCTCTCGGCTGGGCCTGCTGGGGTTGGCGGTCTTCGTCTGGATCGAAGTTGAGTTCTGGCGACGGGCGTTGGCAGCGCTGCGCCACGCCGAGGGGCGGGCGCGCGCGTTGGCGCTGGGCATTATGGGAAGCATGGCGGTCTGTCTGGCGCACGGCCTGGTCGACGCGGCGTTCTTCTACGTCGATCTGGCGTACGTCTTCTTCTTTGGTCTGGCCGTGATTCACTGGCTTGGTCAACACTCCGGGCGCGCCTGGACGTGAAAGCGGTAGACAAATCTAATGCGCGTAGCAAGATCGACTGAGTACTTTCGTCCGTGGCTGAACACTCGCGAAATTGCTGCTGATTTTATCCGCTCTCTTACGCAAACTTGCTAGAACGCAGTTCGAATGTATACTAGTTATGATAAAGCTATAAGATAGTTATTTTAGGGAGGATGGCATAGACTTTCATGAGAAGCGACAAGCTGGCCCGAGGTGTATTACTGCTTATCATGCTCCTCATTGTGGGCGTGGTGGCGCTGGGTGTGCGGTTATTGATTGTGGAGGTCTGGCCCGACCTGATGGCGGAGACCCAACAACCGTCGTTGCTACCCGAGCCGAACGTGACTCCTACCATCTATCCGCACCCGATGACCGTGGTGGAAAGCATGCAGACGTTGAGTCGGCTAGAGACCGCGTCCTTCGTGATTGAGAAAGTGATTACGGCAGAGTCGGGGCAGGGTCCCTTGGCCTTCTTATTTGGGGACCGCCTGCTCTTGATCGCTTATGGTGAAGTTATCGCCGGGGTGGATCTGGCAAAGGTGGGTTCGAATGACGTCTGGCGTGACGAGGACGGCACCATCTACGTTCATCTTCCAGAAGCGGAGATTTTGGTGACCCGCCTGGATAACGATCGTAGCCAGGTCTATGACCGCGACACAGGGCTGGTCGGCTTGAACGTACAGCTGGAGACTGAGGCGCGTCGCGAAGCCGAGCGGCAGATTTTGGAGGCCGCGTTGGCGGAGGGAATTCTGACGTACGCGGACACCAACGCCCGCGAGTTTGTGCGGTCACTGCTCCATAGCATGGGAGTTGAGCGGGTCGTTTTCGTTGAACAGGAAGCGACGCCCACCCCTTCACCCACGCCTCAACCATAAAGGATCTATATCATGATGGAGAGACGGGATTACGTGGTGCCTCTAGGGGTCTCCGCTGCGCAGCCCACGGCCGAACACGATAACAGCTATCTGGCTGTCGTGCGCGAGGAGCGATACTGGCTGATCGATTGTGCGGGGAATCCCATCGGTCGTCTGATGCAGGCGGGGCTGGATCCTTTGAATATCGAAGGTGTCATCCTGACGCACTTCCATCCCGACCACGTCTACGGCTTGCCCGCGCTCTTGCTGGGTCTCTTTATCATGGGCATTGAACAGACCCGCCCCCGTCAGCAGACGTTGCCCATCTTCGCCCGTCCCACCGTGCTGAAACAAGTTGAGGCTCTGGTGGGCCTTTTTGACTATCAGGATTGGGTCTGGGCGTTGCCGATCACGTATCACGAGATCGTGCCGGAAGTCGGTGCGTTGGTGACCCGCAATGCGGACTTTGAGATCACGGCGGCGCCGTCGCGCCATAGTTTGCCCTCTCTTGCTCTCCGTTTCGACGTTCGACGCCAGGATCGTTCCTTCGTCTACTCCAGCGATACGTTGCCGTGCATCGAGGTGGAGCGTCTGGCACGCGGCGCCGACCTTCTTGTTCACGAAGCGACGGGCTCCGGGCATGGACACAGCTCCGCCGCTGATGCCGCGGCCCTGGCCCAGCGGGCCGGTGTCAACCGCCTGGTGCTCATCCACTATCCGATCGAGGGCAGCGGTCATCTGCTAGAGGGGGCCGCGGGCGTCTTTGATGGGCCGGTGGAGCTGGCGCAGGAGTTTACGCCTTACTGTTTCTGAGCCGCTCTTGTGCTACTCTGTACACGATCTCCTGTCGTGTTTGGCCTTGCTGGGCAAACGAAGCGATTCTAAGGTTGGCTAAGGTTGCTCAGCGCCTCCTGGCAACGCGTACCCAGGTCATCAACCCGGC
>CAZCPK010000016.1:5566-19439 GCA_964500755.1 uncultured Anaerolineales bacterium | reverse complement strand
TAATAGACCGGTACGTTGCTATTCAAAAGTGTCAACCTATTTCCGAACCTTCCCCGAAGTAGTTCTGAGGTTTTCGAAGGCCTTTCGGCTCTGCAGCAGACAGGCGCTCCAAAGTAAGTTGGAGCGCCTGCGTACTGTCGCTGCATCTACCGAAGATCACATCTCTGTAGGATTCCTGGGGGTGAAGGCGCGGGGTTCCGGGCTTGGGCCTCCTAATGCGTCAGGGTCACCTTGTTTAACCCCCGCGGCTTCTCCGTGTCGTATCCCTTGACTTGCGTTATATGGTAGGCGAGCAACTGTCCGGGGATGATACTGACCAGGGGGCTAAGCCACTCTGGGATGCCAGAGGGCAAGGAGAGGGGAACCCTGGCGAGCTCCAACGCCGCGTCCAGGTCGGAGATAACCAATAATTCCGCGTCGCGCTCCTCGTTCAGTTCGCGCAGCAGATCCAACATATCTGCCTGCAACGCGCCGCTGTGCACCACGGAGAGAATGGGAAAGCCGGGATCGACGATGGCGATGGGCCCGTGTCGGAAATCCGCCGAGGAATAGGGCTCCGTGACCACGTAGGTCAGCTCCTTGAGCTTGAGTGCCAGCTCAAAGGCGGTCGCGTAGTTGTAGCCCCGTCCCAGAACGACACAGTGTCTCATATAACGATAACGCGGCGCAGCGTGCGCCACCTGATCATCGAGCTTCAGCGCCTCGGCCACCCATTCGGGCACGCGCCCCAGTTCCTGACGACGTTCTTCATCCCCTTTGAGAGCCACCGCCAGCATGGCGATGATCAGCAACTGTGCGGTATAGGTCTTGGTCGCCGCGACGGCCCGCTCCGGCCCAGCCGCGATATCCAGCACAGAATCCGCGGCGTCAGCCAGGGGAGATCCCGGTGTGTTGGTGATCGCCAACGTCAAGGCGCCCTGACGACGTCCTTCTTCCAGCACCCCTACAATGTCCGGCGACTTCCCGGATTGCGAGACGCCCACTACCAGGGCGTCATCCAGACGCGGGGGCTGCTCATAGAGGGAAAATAGCGAAGGAGCCGCCAGCGCCATGGGCAAATCGTTGTAGGCTCCCCAGAGATACTTGGCATACAGTCCGGCGTGATCCGACGTGCCCCGCGCCGCCAGAAAGACGTACCGGGGATTCCGCTGCCTCACAAGCTCGGCCACGTCCATCACGGGCTGCCACCGCTTTTCAAGCGTCTGGCGTAACACCTCGGGCTGTTCGAAAATTTCTTCTCGTAGAGTCATGATATCTTCCTTTCACTGGTTTAAAAAGTTTATCCCCCTTTACTATACATCAGCGCGTCTCAGGGGACCTGACACTCATTTGAACGTGGACACGCCCCCGGCAAAGCCGGGGGAGACCATAATTCGGTCCAAAATCGTGCGGTAAAACTTGCATAATCGAACAGTCTAATGGTACAATAAACTCAATACAAAGCAAGCCTCTCCCCCGATCAGTCTAAATAGTGCTTTTACCCTCTGAATATTGAACGAATATGATCAAACCACTTGACTTAAAAGACTGAGTGTGATAATATGTGTTTTATAACCAACTACCTACACAAGAGGTCAGTGTGCCCCCGCTACTCAAGGAAGAACGTCAGAAGCTAACGCTGAAAGTACTCAAGAAACACGAACAAGTCACCGTCACAGAATTGAGTGACCGCTTTGACGTAAGCGAGGTCACCATTCGCAGAGATCTTCGCGAGCTGGCCGAGCGCGGCCAGCTACGCCGCGCGCACGGCGGTGCGCTAGCCGTTTCTTCTCATCCGCCAAGCCCTCCGGTCATCCAACGCATGGACCACGAGGATGAGATCAAGAAGCAAATTGGCAAAGCCGCCGCCAACCTCATCAAAGATGGAGATGCCGTCTTCCTGGGATCAGGATCCACAACTGCGTACGTGGCGCGCTACCTCGGCGACCGCAAGAACGTTACGGTGGTCACCAATGCCGTCAACGTCGCCAATGAGCTGGCTGTCGCCGAAGACGTGACGGTGGTCGTGACCGGCGGAATGATGCGCCACTCAGAACTTTCCTTAATCGGCCACATCGCCGAGCAATCACTTAAAGAGGTGCGGGTGGACAAGGTGATGATTGGAATTCCCGCGCTAAGTGTCCACGCCGGCTTGACCAACGATTATCTGCCCGAGGTGATGACTGATCGTACCATTATCGAGATGGCCTCAGAGTTGATCCTGGTGGCCGATAGCACAAAATTTGGCAAAGTCGCCTCGGCATACGTCGCACCCATAGAGCGTGTCTCCATACTGGTCACCGATAAAGAAACGCCCGCAGAAAAACTGACCGCACTGCAAGAAAAAGGAATTCGTGTTATCGTCACTGACGCCGACAGAAATCAGTCCGGCGACAAGGAATAGCTCGTGAAGGGTACTAAGTTCACAGTAGAGAAGCTTCCATTTTCATCTCTATGCGCTCCTTGAGCGCAGCATAAGATGGGTATCACCGAGCCATAACGTTCTTGACAATCACCCAAAACTGAGTATGCTCTTTACATGCTGACAAGGTAAATTAGAATATAATTTGCAGTCCTTATCAGATCACAAGAGAAACCTCATCACAACCCTAGCACATTCGACCCTGTAGGCGCCAGGGAAACTTCAAAGTCACTGGTGCCTTTTTGGTTTAGGAGTTCACCGCATAAGTTCAATGATAACCGCTCATCATCTAAGGAGGTTTTCTTGAGTGCTGCAGTCCAAACCATACCAAAGAGAAAGAATCTGCTGCAGCGTATCTTTCAGAACTTTTGGGTTCAAAAGATAGCGCGAGCGCTGTTCACCATCTGGTTTGTCACCACCTTGATCTTTTTTCTGGTGCGGCTTATGCCCTCCAACCCTATTGAGATCTACATGAACGAGTTGATCCTGCAGTACGGGTTGACCGCGGATGAAGCCAGGGATCAAGCGGCGTCACTTTTCGCCATTGACCTCGACGCGCCCCTTTCCGCTCAATATTTCGATTACGCGAAGGGCCTCACTCAAGGGGATTTGGGCACGTCGCTGCGCTCCCCCGGTACGTCCGTCATGGAGATCATCCTGAAGTTCTTACCGTGGACGCTGTTCAGCGTCGGCATTGGCTTGATGATCAGCTTTAGTTTAGGGGTGGCGATAGGTATGCTCATGGCTTATCGCCGTGACGTATTCTGGGAACCGATCGTCTCCGGAACAGCTTCCGTGCTGACCTCCATACCCAGCTACATTATCGGTATTATCTTGCTGGTCTATCTGGGAGTCTATCTGGAGCTTTTCCCCATTCAGGAGATGCGGGGGGCGATCTCACCGGGCGTCCAACCGGGGTTTACCTGGGAGTTTATCTATGACATCTTCTTCCACGCCATGCTCCCCATCCTCACCTACGTGCTCGCCACCATCGGCACGTGGATACTCTCGATGAAGAGTAGCACGATGAGCACGCTGGGCGAGGATTACGTCACGGTTGCCCGGGCGCGGGGGCTCTCCGAAAACCGCATCACCTTCGCCTACGTGGGACGAAACGCCATGTTGCCGCTGGTCACACAGCTGTTGATCAGCCTGGGTTTCGTGGTCGGCGGCTCGATCCTAATTGAGAGCATCTTTGTCTACCAGGGCATCGGCTTCCGGTTATTGCAGGCGTTAAACACCCGCGACTATCCCCTGATGCAGGGCATCTTCTTGATGATCACCGTCTCG
Organism: uncultured Anaerolineales bacterium; assembly: GCA_964500755.1. Lineage (GTDB taxonomy): Bacteria > Chloroflexota > Anaerolineae > B4-G1 > SLSP01 > G713. The sequence goes on along the minus strand of CAZCPK010000016.1, from coordinate 15,748 downwards.
GTGGTCTTTTCCAACTTACTCGCCGACTTCGTTTACGGCTGGCTTGATCCCCGCGTGCGCGTGGCAGGAGGTGACTGAGCATGACTGCAATCCATCAAAAGAGCGAAAAATCCCTGGGAGATAGGGTCCTGGGAGTAGTCCGAAGCATCTGGCGGTTCATCCGCCTGATGAGTCGCAACACCACCGGGTTTATTGGGTTCCTGCTTTTTCTTGGCTTTTTGTTCATGGGCACTATCGGCCCTCATCTGATCGAGAGACCCAGCTCCGACGTCACAGCCATCTACAGCACCCCCTCCTGGGAACACCCCCTGGGTACCGACAGCCAGGGAAAAGATATCTGGGGACAGATTGTCCACGGCAGCACCGACATCTTGAAGATGGCCCTGCTTACGGGGGTCATGGCAACTTTCATCGGGATCACCCTGGGTTCCTTGAGCGCATTGATCGGCGGTGGCTTTGACTCCTTCCTGAGTATGATGGCCGACATCTGGCTGACCATCCCCCGCTTTCCCTTATTGGCCGTGCTGGCGACGCTCATCAAACTGGAAGACGTCACGACGCTCTCGCTGTTGTTGGCGGTGCTCTCGTGGGCCGGGCTCTACCGCTCTATCCGCGCACAGGTCTTCTCCCTCAAGGAGCGCGACTACGTGGAGGCTGCTATCGCGTTGGATCTGGGGACCCCGCACCTTATCTTCTCAGAGGTGCTGCCCAACATGATGAGCTACATCGTCATCAACTTTACCTTTGCCATGCAACAGGCCATCTACGCCCAGGTCGGTCTGGTCTTCCTGGGCCTGGTGCCCCTGACCCGTAACTGGGGCGTGATGATCAACCTAGCCTGGACCCAGGGCGCCATCTTCTTCAAGGACAGCATCTACTTCATCATGGCGCCGGTCACCGCCATCGCGTTGTTCGTGTTATCCGTAGTCTGGATGACTCGATCGTTGGAAGAGATCTTCAATCCACGCTTGCGCACGGGATAATGACTTATGAAGACAACTAGAAACTACAGTAACTCGGATCAACACCCCCTATCCATCCGGGATCTACACGTCGAGTATGATATTCAACGCGGCGTCGTAAAGGCCGTGCGCGGCGTATCATTTGATCTACGACAGGGAGAGAGCCTCGCCCTGATTGGCGAGAGCGGCTGCGGAAAGACGACGTTGGGTCTGGCGCTGATTCGGCTGCTGGTCAAAGCAGCGACCATCCGCAAAGGCGAGATTACCTACCGCCGCAACGACGAGGTCATCAAGGTACGCGAGTTGAACGAGGCGGAGATGCGAAAGTTCCGCTGGCAGGAGTGCGCCATGGTCTTCCAGTCGGCGCTCAACGCGCTGAACCCGGTCATGCGCATTTCCGATCAGTTTCACGACACCTTCAAGGCCCATGGCTATCGGGTCTCCAAGCAGAAATCGCGGGAGCGGGCCACCCACCTGCTCCGCGAGGTGCAACTGGACCCGGAGCGCGTCATCGGCGCCTATCCGCACGAGCTCAGCGGCGGCATGCGACAACGGGTGCTCCTGGCCATGAGCCTCCTGCTCGATCCTCAAGTCATCATTCTGGACGAGCCGACGACGGCGTTGGACATTCTGACGCAGCGGACGATCATCGAGCTGTTGCGCCGGCTGCAGAAGAAGATCGACTTCTCCATGATTTTTATCTCCCATGATCTCTCCACGGCTGCCGAGCTGGCCGATCGCGTGGCAACCATGTACGCGGGAAAGGTCGTCGAGCTGGGCTCAGTTCACGACACCTTTTACAAGCCGGCTCATCCCTACACGCTGGGGCTCATCCAGGCCGTGCCGACGGTGACCGGAGACTTCGAGGAGCTCTCCTCAATCCCCGGCGCCCCCCCCGACCTCGTCAACCCGCCGCCCGGCTGCAAATTCCATCCCCGTTGCCCGTACGCGACCGATATCTGCCATGAGGAGGAACCCGAACGCATCCCCGTTCCGGAGAATCCCGAGCACTCGGTAGCCTGTCACCACTACGAGGAGGTATTGCGTGACGCCACCGAGATGTGGGAGCGCCATACAAACCGTGTAGGAGAGACTCCATGACCGAGCACATCATCGAAACGCGCAATCTGGTCCGCCGCTTTGGCGACCGTCGCAACCGTGTCACCGCGGTCGATAACGTTAACTTGTGGATCCCCAAGGGCGGCGTCGTCTGCCTGGTTGGCGAGAGCGGCTGCGGTAAGACCACAACCGGCAAGATGATCGCCGGCCTGCTTAAGCCCACCGAGGGCGAGATTCTCTACGAAGGCAAGAGCATCTGGACCCCCAACGGCAATAAGTCGAAGAACTTCAAGGACTACCGCCTGGACGTGCAGATCATCCACCAGGATCCGTACGCTTCGCTCAATCCCTCCCACACCGTCTGGGAGATGCTGCGCGCCCCCCTGCTACATCACAACTTCGCCCGGAATCGTCGCGAAGCGTTGGAGCGCAGCACCGAACTTCTAGAAATCGTCGGGCTCTCACCGGTCGAGGACTTTCTTTATAAGTATCCCCACCAGCTGAGCGGTGGCCAACGCCAGCGCGTCTCGGTCGCCCGCACCCTGACGGTGGAGCCCAGCTTTATCGTCGCTGATGAGGCCGTCTCCATGGTCGACGTTTCTCTGCGGGTCAGCTTGCTCAATATGCTCTCGAAGTTGAGAAATGAGCTAAACGTTACCTATCTGTTTATCACCCACGACCTGGCCATTGCCAAGTTCTTCGCCTGGCAGGGACAGATCGCCGTCATGTATATAGGTAGCATCGTAGAGCTGGCCTCCACTCCCCAGCTGATCAACGACGCCCGTCATCCCTACAGCAAGGCGTTGCTCTCTGCCGTACCGGAGGCCGACCCAGAACTGACCCGCAAGAAGAAGCGTTTCGAACTGCGCAGTCAGGACATTCCCAGTCTCCTGGATCTACCCAGCGGGTGCCGTTTTCATCCACGCTGCCCGCTCTACGAGGAAGGGCTCTGCGACGTCATCCGGCCCGTGTTGACTCCGCTTGGAGATCAACGTTACGTGGCCTGTCACGTCGCCGTACGTGAGGCCGGCGTGGCCGAGACGGCCACAGGAACGCCGCTCGAGGCCTGATGCTCAGTTCAGAGCTGGGTAGAGCGGTCTTTCGGATCGTCTTCTACGTGACCCTGGTATCCGCCGTGTTGTTGATCTTCCTGGATAGGGGCAGTGCTGAATTCGTCGTCGCCAGTCTGACGTTTGCGCTGGGACTGGTTGCCACACTTGTCATTGCGATCCTGGTACGGAGGCAGGCACGGTAATCATCCATTCAGCACCAGTAAGGAGGTGAACGTATAGACGAGCATCACAGGAAATCGTATACTGATATAGTTAACATACTAACCATCTCACTTTGGAGGAGAACACATTATGCTTAACAAGCGAAACTGGCGCTTTGCGCTACTGACCGCCATCGTGCTTCTGACCGTTTTGGCCGGCTGTGCCACGCCGACCCCCGAGGTCGTTGAGCGCACGGTCGAGGTCGAGAGAACCGTTGAGGTCGAGAGAACCGTTGAGGTCGAAAGGACCGTTGAGGTTGAGATTACACCGGAGGCGACTGGCCCCGGCGTCTTCGCTGGCGCATATCCCTACTCCGTGCCGCCCGTCGGCCACCTGAATATGTTTGCCACCAACGGCGTCCTCTACAACACCATCTATCGCCCCTTCTTCCACCCGCCCCTGGCCTTCTATAAGTGGGCCGAAAACTCCTTTGATCCCCTGCTGGCGACGGACTGGACCGTGGACGCGGATACCGCGACGCTGGTCGTCAATCTCCGCGATGACGTACAGTGGAGTAACGGGGATCAGTTCACCGCCGAGGACGTCTGGGTCACCTTCATGTGCCGCCGCCTGGCCAAGGGGACGGTCTGGCGCTTCCTTGAAAGCGTCAACATCATCGACGACTACACCATCGAGTTCCTCATGTCCGAACCCTCCACCGTGGTGGAACGCTACGTCGTGCGCAACGAGTGGATCGTCGACCGCGCCACGTACGGTGAGTGGGCCTACCGGCTGGAAGAACTGATCAACGAGGGCTACGAGCAGGACGCCGAAGAGTGGAACTCCCTGTTGCAGGAATTCAACGAGTTCCGCCCCGAAGAGCTCAACGTGACCGGCCCGTACAACATCGACATGGAAACCATCAACGAGGCCCGCCTGACCATGACCAAGAACGAGAGTTCCTGGCTGGCCGACACTGTCAACTTCGATCTGGTCTACATCTACAACGGTGAGACCCCCACCGTGACCCCCTTGGTCCTGGCGCAACAGGTGGACTACGCGACCCACGGCTTCCCGCCCGCCACAGAGAAAGCCTTCCTGAACGCCGGCGTCCGTATCTTGCGCCCGCCCACCCACTTCGGGCCGGCCCTCTTCTTCAACCACACTATCTATCCCTTCGACGTGCCTGAGGTTCGCCAGGCCATCGCTTACGCCATCGACAAGGGCGAGAACGGTACCGTCGCGCTGGGTGAGTCCGGTCGTCCGACCGAATCCATGAGCGGCATCCCCGACGGAATCGCGGCCAACTGGCTCTCCGAGGAGGCCATGGGCGAGATCAACTCCTACGCCTACGATCCCGAGCGAGCCACCGAGATCCTCGAAGGTCTGGGCTTCACCAAGGGCGACGACGGCGTCTGGGTCACCGACACCGGCGAGCGCATGGTCTACGAGTTGACCGCGCCGGCCGAATACGCCGACTGGTCCGCCGCGGCCGAGAACGCGGCCGAGCAGCTGACCGAGTTTGGTATTGAGACCACGTACCGCGGCGTTGAATTCAGCCAGCACCCCATTGAGGTGAACCAGGGTGATTTCGAGATCGCCATCCGTGGTTGGGGCCGTGGTAACCCCCATCCGCACTTCTCCTACACCTACAATCTCTTCGTCCACAACATCGAGGCCGCCGAGGGCCCGGGGATGAGCTTCCCCATGGTCCAGGAGACCGAGTGCTGCGGCGAGGTTGACTTCGAACAGATCATCGAAGACATGACCGTGGGCCTCGATCTGGATGCTCAGAAAGAGCTGGTTGACATCACCGCGCTCGCCTTCAACGAACTGCTCCCCATCGTCCCCCTCTGGGAGCGCTACGGGAACAACCCGGCGATGGACGGCCTGCACACCTGCGGCTGGCCCGCCCAGGGCGACTCCATCTATCAGAACGATCCCTACGCCGACTCCTTCGTCGTCATCATGGTAATGGACGGCACCCTCTACCCCTGCAACCAGTAAACGTCTCGTACATCTGGCCGGCAGCTGCGTGTCAGCTGCCGGCCATTTCTTTAACGAATGGAACTCTCCACAGATTCTCTAACAGCGAAAGGAAAGGCGACCAGCGATCAGGAGGAGGTGGGCAGCAAGGAGACAAATTACACATACCGTATGAATACCCTCAGATTGATCACAACTATTGGCTTCATCCTCTTTATGTCCAGAGGTATCACAGGGCCCATGAGCTCTCTGTATATGGAGGCATTGGGAGCCAACTACGTGGCCATCGGGCTCCTGGGCGCTGTGACCTCGCTGACCACCATTCTTTTCAGTTATCTCTGGGGCCGGGCCTCCGACCGCGCGGGTAACCGCAAGCAGTTCCTCTCCCTGGGATTGGCGCTGCTGGCCTTGAGCTTCGGCGCGATGGCGATTATTCCGCAGTACGAGTACTTATTTCTCCTGAATTTTCTCAACGCCGCCGCGCAAGCGGCTTATATGACTGCCAGTCTGGCCCTGATGGGCGATCTTTTGGAGACACATACAGAAGGACGCGGACGCCGTATGGGCGTCTATCGAGGCCTGGGCTCCCTGGGCTTTGGCCTGATGGCCTTTGTGGCCGGGAGCGTCGCCGAGCAGTGGTCGCTTAGAGCGCCGTTTGTGCTGGCCACCATTTTTTCCACCGTGGCCTGGCTGCTTACGCAAGCGGTGAAGGAACCCCGGACGCATTCCACCGACGCCCCGCCGCCCCCCCCCAGCGGACTTGACGAAGAAACTGTCGTCGCTTCCTCCAGCGGCCTTCCCCTGTTGCCGTTGCTCATCGCGGCCTTCCTCTGGTCCCTGGTGATCGGGGCCGTCTACGCCGTATGGGCCAACTACATGGTGACCGAGATCGGGTATCGGGAGGCGCAGATGAGCCGCCTCTGGGCGCTGGCCTCGCTCTCCGAGGTGCCGTTGATGATCCTGGCCGGGCAGCTCTCCGACCGCGTGGGCCGGCTGCCCATGCTGAGCGCAGGATTGGCGGCCTGGAGCCTCGTCTTTGTGGGATACGTCGTCACGCCACAACAGCCCTGGATCATCGGTGTCCAGCTGCTGCGCGGCTTCGCCTACTCGGCTTTCACCGCCACCGCCATGACCTACGCGGCCGAAGTTCGAGCCCGCGAGGAGCGGGGACGCGCCGCCGGCCTCTATAACGCCGCCGGCGGCATCGGTTCCGTTCTTGGCTCGTCGCTGGGCGGCGTCGTGACCCAGGTGAGCGGCTTCCAGACCATGATCCTCGGCAGCGCCGCCGCCGTCTTTGGCGGCAGCCTGACACTCGCCGGCGCGACGCTGGCTCATCACCGCCGGCAGCAGGCAACACCTCAACCGTCTGAAGCCAAAGTGACGCCTCAGGACTAATTCTCAACGCATATATCCAACAAAGGAGTAAAAGCTACTATGATCCAGATGCCGAGAACGCTTAATCTGCCCCAGGGCTCCCTGGACAGCCTGCCGCCGGTCGCCGAATACGACTGTTATCGCATCGCCGAGCCTATCGTCGTTGACGGGAAGCTCAACGAGGCGGTCTGGGACAAAGCGCCCTGGTCCGAACCCTTCGTCAAAATGGACACCGGCACGCCGGTGGTCCTGGAGTCGCGGATCGCGCTGCTGTGGGACGACGACTACCTCTACGCCGGCTACCGCTACGCGGATCACGAGATCTGGGGCACCCACGTGGAACACCACGACCACGTCTATCACAACGACAGCGACGCCGAGATCTTCATCGAGGGCGACGGCGTCTACTACGAGCTGGGTATCAATCCCATCAACACCATCTACGAGGTCTTCTGGACCTGGATGGAGCCCATCGTGGAGCGTAAGAACATTGAGCAGCTCAACCGCTTCTTCTCCACAGAGAACTTCCTCTACTTCCTACCGCGTCTGGACGAGCGTCTGGGACGCTTCGGGGAGACGGATTGGGAGCTGCCCGGACTACAGCACGCCGTCCAGATAGACGGTACGCTCAACTGCCCCCGCATCCGCGACGACGGCTGGACCGTGGAGTTCGCGCTGCCGTGGGACGGCCTTCAGGCCCTGGGCATCTCGCTACCGCCCGCGCCCGGTGACGTGCTGCGCATCGGCGCCTCGCGCTGCCAGCACTTCCACGACGAAGAGGGCAACAACGTCTACGAGGACTGGTCCTGGAACCGTCACGGCTACATCAACATGCACATCCCGGAGCGCTGGAGCAAGGTACGTTTTGTGGATGAGGCACTCTAACTGATCCCTGGTAAGGGCGTCAAATCCCTTAGTAAGGTTACCTCAGGTTCTTAGTAAGGTTTGAGTCAAACCTTACTAAGAATTTACCCAAACCTTACTAAGAATCCGACCTGTGCTTACTAAGCATTGAACCTCACACTACCGAGGGAAGGAGCGACGATGAAAAAGGGCATCAACGTCTGGGCGTTTCCTGAATCCTATAGCCTGGAGGAGATCCTCCAGTTGGCACAGGCGTGCGGTTTTGAGGCGCTGGAACTGAGCTACGGCCTGGACGGTCCGCTCACCGCCGAGACCACGGACGCTGAGGCTGCCGCGCTGGCCCAACGCTGCCGCGACGCGGGCATCGACGTCAGTAGTCTGGCCTCCGGCATCTTCTGGAAGGTCAATCTGCTCTCTGACGACGCCGACGAGCGCACCGCGGCCAAAGGCCACATCCGTCAGATGCTCCGGCTGGGCCACGTGATGAAGGTGACGCATCTGCTGGTCGTGCCGGGCTTCGTCGGCCCCTTCGAGGCCGGTGCCCCCGTGATCGCGGACTACATGAGCACCTACGAGCGCGCGCTGGCGGATTTCCACGCGCTGGCCGAGGCCGCCGCCGAAGCGGACGTCATCATCGGACTCGAGACGGTCTGGAACAAATTCCTGACCAGCCCGCTGGAGGCACGCGCCTTCATCGACGCCATCGGCAGCCCCTACGTCGGCATCTACCTGGACGTGGGCAACGTCCTGCGCACCGGCTACCCAGAGCACTGGATCCAAGTACTGCAGGAGCGCATCTGCGGCGTCCACCTCAAGGACTTCAAGGCCGGGGTGGGCAATCTGCAGGGCTTCATCGATCTGCTGCGCGGCGACGTCGATTTCAAGGCCGTGATGGACGCGCTGCGCGCCGTCGGCTACGACGACAGTCTGATCGTCGAGATGTTCCCGGAGGAGGCCCTGGCGCCGCTGCACCTGCGCCAGGCCGCGGAAAATGTCGACCACATTTTACACCTATAACCGCCTACCCCAAAAAGGTAGCGAATCCATAGCATGCAAGGAGCAAACACCATGTTAAAAGTCGGAATCATCGGCATGGGGATGATGGGCGGCGCCCACGCCCCACAGTACCTGCGCAATCCCAACGCCAAACTCGTCGCCCTGGCGGATCTGCGTCCCGAGCGACGGAACGCCGACGAGGCGCTGGCAGGCAACATCGAGGGGTTGGCCGATACGTTGGATCTCTCGGAGGTTGAACGTTACGCGGAAGGCCACGACCTCATCGCCGAGGCGGACGTCGACGTCATCGACGTCTGTCTGCCCACCTACCTGCACCCGGAGTACGTTATCGCGGCCCTGGAGCGCCGACGACACGTGCTCTGCGAGAAGCCCATGGCGCTCACCCCGCAGCTGGCCGACGAGATGATCGCCGCAGCGGAGGCCAACGACCGCTACCTGATGATCGGTCAGTGCCTGCGCTTCTGGCCCGAGTACCAGGTGCTGCACGACGCCGTCGAGAACGGAACGTACGGCAACTTACGCTCCCTCAACATGTACCGTCACGGCGGCCTGCCCATCTGGTCGTGGGAGAATTGGTATCTGGACGAGGTGCGCAGCGGCGGCATGATCCTGGATCTGCACATCCATGACACGGACTACGTCAACTACCTGCTGGGACTGCCCGACGCAATTCAGGCCGTGGGGCACCATCACGAGCGCGGCGGCTACCGCATCGTGCACGCCTGCTACACCTACGACGACGGCCCTCAGGTGCACATGCACGCCGGCTGGAGCCCGGCGCAGATCCCCTTCCGCATGGGCTTTGACGCCTGGTTTGAAAAGGGCTTCCTGCGCTACGACAGCCGCACGCAGCCCACGCTGCAGGTGTTCCAGGATCTCGAGAAGGCCGAGGGAGAAGCGGCCGACTTTGAGCCCGGCAGCGGCTACTACAACGAGATCGCCTACTTCCTCGACTGCGTTGCGAACGATACACCGCCGACCACGTGCCCACCACAGTCGGCCCGCGACTCCGTGCAGCTCATTCATAAAGAGATTCGCGCCATTCAGAACGGCGCCCCTATCAACGGAAAGGATTAACCTATGACCACGCTAAAACTTGGTGTTATCGCACAACTGCCCAAAGGTCCCATAGAGGAGCTGCGCAAGGCCCACGACCTGGGCTTGCCCACCGTGCAGCTCGTCTGCTGGGAAGAGGAGCTCTTCACCGAAGAGATGGCCGCCCGCGTCATCGCGGCGGCGGAGCAATACGCCGTAGAGATCACCACCCTCTGGGTCGGCTATCCCGGTCCACGCGTCTGGAACTTCATCGAAGGGCCCACCACCATCGGCCTGGTGCCGCCGGAGTATCGCGAGGAACGAGTCGCCGCGCTCAAGGCCGGCGCCGACTTCGCCGGCTGGATCGGCGCGCCGAGCATCACGACGCACGCCGGCTTTATCCCGGAGACGCCCAGCAACCCACTCTATCCCGCCCTGCTCGCCGCGCTCCGAGAAGTCGTCGGTCACTGCGGCACCCTCGACCTGGACTTCTGCTTCGAGACGGGCCAGGAGACGCCCACGACGCTGCTGCGCGTCATCGAGGATCTGGGCACGGACAATCTGGGCATCAACCTGGACCCCGCCAACCTGCTGATGTACGGGAAAGCCAATCCCGTCGATGCGCTGGACGTCTTCGGCCAATTCGTCGTCGGCGTCCACGCCAAAGACGG
>CAZCPK010000016.1:3874-5556 GCA_964500755.1 uncultured Anaerolineales bacterium | reverse complement strand
AGCTGGGGCCGGAGATGCCGCTGGGCGAGGGCCGCGTCGACTTCCCCACCCTGGTCCCCAAGCTCAAGTCGCTGGGTTATACCGGCGCCCTGACCATCGAACGCGAGATCAGCGGACCGCAGCAGATCGCCGACATCAAATCCGCCATCGAATTGCTGACGCCGCTGCTGTAATCAAGCGACCCGTGCCTTTTGTTGCTTTGCTGTTATTTTGCTGCTTTGCCATCAAAATGAGGAGCTACCATGACCAACCCTGTCACCGCCGTACTGATCGGCGCAGGCAACCGGGGCGCAGAGTCCTACGCGCCCTACGCGCTGGAACATCCCAACGAGCTCGACTTCGTCGCCGTCGCCGAGCCTAACGCCGTGCGCCGCGAGCGCTTCGCGGACGCGCACGACGTGCCGGAGAACCATCAGTTCACCACCTGGGAGACGCTGCTGGACAAGGGCAAGCTTGCCGACGTCGCCATCATCGCCACCCAGGATCAGATGCACACGGAGCCGACGCTCAAGGCGCTGGAGCTGGGCTACGACGTGTTGCTGGAGAAGCCCATGGCCCCCACCCTCGCGGAGAACGTCCGCCTGGTGCAGGCCGCCGAACGCAGCGGTCGGTTGCTGCAGATCTGTCACGTACTGCGTTATACGCCTTTCTTCAAACGGGTACACGACATCGTCAACTCGGGACGGCTGGGCGACGTCATCACCGTAGAGCACCGCGAAAACGCCTCCTACTGGCACATGTCGCACTCTTTCGTACGGGGCCACTGGCGCAACAGCGAGCTCGCCACGCCCATGATCCTGGCAAAGTGCTGCCACGACCTCGATGCGCTCTTCTGGACGCTGGGACCGGCGAAGTATCTGCACTCCTTCGGCTCCCTCAAGCACTACCGCGCCGAGAACGCCCCCGAGGGCGCGCCCGAGCGCTGCACCGACGGCTGTCCCGTCGCCGACGAGTGCCCCTGGTACGCACCGCGCATCTACATCGAGATGGCGCCGCTCAAGCACAACACCCCCGGCGTCGAGCTGCCGGAGGACTACGCCGGCTGGCCCCGCTCCGTCCTGACCGAGGACGTCAGTCACGAGGGTCTCTGGAAAGCGTTGGAAGAAGGGCCCTACGGACGTTGCGTCTACCACTGTGATAATGACGTGGTCGACAATCAGATCGTCAACATGGAGCTGGAGAGCGGCGCGTCGCTGGCGCTCTTTATGCACGGACACTCCCATCGCGAGGGCCGCACCTTGCGCTACGACGGCACCCGCGCCACCCTGCGCGGCGCCTTCTTCTTCGACGAACAACGCCTCGAGATTCACGATCACCTCACCGGCGAGGTCGAGGTCATCGAACCCAACAAGGGCCCCTTCGGCGGCACCGGACACGGCGGCGGCGACTACGGCCTGATGCACGACTTTGTCCGCGCCGTCCACAACCCGGAGCTGGCGCTCACCACGGCCCGCGAGTCGCTGGAAAGTCACCTGATGGCCTTCGCCGCCGAGCAGTCGCGTCACGAGGGCTCCGTCATCGACATGCACGACTTCCGCGCTCAGGCCGAAGAGATGGGATAATCCGTCCTCCTACTCCCCTTAGCCGTGCTGCTGATTTGCTGTTTTGTTGTTTTGCCATTTGAACAAGGAGCTACCATGACCAACCCTGTCACCGCCGTACTGATCGGCGCAGGCAACCGG
>CAZCPK010000016.1:0-3774 GCA_964500755.1 uncultured Anaerolineales bacterium | reverse complement strand
GGCGCAGAGTCCTACGCGCCCTACGCCCTGGAACATCCTGATGAGCTCAACTTCGTCGCTGTCGCTGAACCCAACGCCGTGCGCCGCGAGCGCTTCGCTGACGCGCACAACATTCCGGAAAACTGTCAGTTTGATACCTGGGAGGAGATCCTGGCGGAGGGCAAGCTGGCCGACGCCGCCGTCATCGCCACCCAGGACCACATGCACACCGAACCGGCGCTCAAGGCGCTGGATCTTGACTACGACGTACTGCTGGAAAAGCCCATGGCGCCCACTCTGGAAGAAAACGTCCGCCTGGCGCGGGCCGCCGAGGAAAGTGGCCGTCTGCTGCAGATCTGCCACGTCCTACGCTACACGCCCTTCTTCGAGAAGATCCACGAGATCGTCACAGCGGGTCGGCTGGGCGACGTCATCACCGTGGAGCACCGCGAGAACGTCGCCTACTGGCATATGTCACACTCATACGTGCGCGGCAACTGGCGCAATCGCGCGCTCGCCACGCCCATGATCCTGGCCAAGTGCTGTCACGATCTGGACATCCTTTACTGGAACCTGGGCCCCGTCAAGTACCTGCAGTCCTTCGGCTCCCTCAAACACTACAGCGCCGAGAACGCCCCGGAGGGCGCGCCCGAGCGCTGTACCGACGGCTGCCCCGTCGCCGCCGAGTGCCCCTGGTACGCACCGCGCATCTACATCGACATGGAGCCGTTGAGCCAGAACCTCGGCGGCATCCCGATCCCTCCGGACTACGCCGGCTGGCCCCGCTCGGTCATCAGCGACGACGTGAGCCCCGAGGCGCTGCGGAAAGCGCTGGAAGAGGGACCCTACGGACGCTGCGTCTACCACTGCGACAACGACGTCGTCGATAACCAGATCGTCAACATGGAGCTGGAGAGCGGTGCGACCGTCGCCCTCTACATGCACGGACACTCCCACCGCGAGGGCCGCACCCTGCGCTACGACGGCACCCGCGCCACCCTGCGCGGCGCCTTCTTCCACGACGAACAGCGCATCGAGGTTCACGATCACCTCACCGGCGAGGTCGAAGTCCACGACCTGGTCGAGGGGCCGTTCGGCGGGACCGGGCACGGCGGCGGCGATCAGGGGCTGATGGAAGCCTTCGTCGCTGCCGTCCGCGACCCCGAGACCGCCATGACCACGGCCCGAGAGGCGTTAGAGAGCCACCTGATGGCCTTCGCCGCCGACCAGGCCCGTCTCGAGCACGAGATCATCGACATGGCAGAGTATCGCCGCGAGGCCGAGAACCTCACGTAATCTGAGGCCCGGTCATTCCGTCACCTTGTCACGCTGCTGTTTTATCACTTTAAACAAGGACTCTACTGAAAAAAGGTTAATCTAACCACAGAGCACGCGGAGGGCACAGAGATTTTAAGTTCTATCATGATTTTCTACCATGATATCCGGAGAAATTGCGAAAATAATTAAACACAATACTTAATTTTTCTTTGTGCTCTGTGATCTCTGCGGTAAACAGGCTTTTTTCACCAGAGTCAACAAGCTATCCCTAGAGCATAACTATACCCAACGTTTCGGAGGAATCACACGATGAATAAGAGATTTACGTTTCTACCGGCGCCCCGCCACCTTACCTGGCAAGAAAACACCTTCTCGTTGGAGAAGGACCGGCTGATCTTGCTCAACGCCGAGGACGCGCAGGCGCTTCACTTCACCGGACAACGCTTCAAAGAGGCTCTGGCCGAGCGCTTTGACCTCAGCTGGGAACTCGTCGGTAGCAAATTCGTACCCGAGGAAAAAGTGGGCCTCAAGATCACGGTGCTGCCCGAGGCCATCGCCCATCCGCAGGGCTACCGGCTGACCGTGCGGTCCACCGGCATCGAGATCCAGGCCCACGACGCAGCGGGCGCGTTCTACGGCGTCTGCACGCTGCTCCAGCTGTTGGAACAGCTCGATGACCACGCCGTACCCTGCCTGCGCATCGAGGACTGGCCCGACTTCCCCGCGCGCGGCGTCATGTTAGACATCAGCCGCGATAAGGTCTACAAGATGGAGACGCTCTTCGAGCTGGTCGACCGCCTCGCCGGCTGGAAGGTCAACGAGCTGCAGCTCTACACGGAACACACCTTCGCCTACCACCAGCATCCCGTCGTCTGGGCCGAGGCGTCGCCCATGACCGCCGAGCAGATCATAGAACTGGACGCCTACTGCCGCGAGCGCTTCATCGAGCTGGTGCCCAACCAGAACTCCTTCGGTCACATGCGGCGCTGGCTGGAGCACGAGGAATACGAGCATCTGGCCGAAAATCTCGGCGAGTTCGAGTTACCCTGGGGCGAGGTCCGCAAAGGGCCCTTCAGTCTGGCGCCGGTCGAGCCCGGCAGTCTGGAGCTGGTCCGCAGTCTCTACGACGAGCTGCTGCCCAACTTCACCAGCACGACCGTCAACGTGGGCTGTGACGAGACCTTCGACCTAGGCTCGGGCAAGAGCCAGGCCGCCTGCGAGGAGAAGGGGACCGTCCAGGTCTACCTCGACTTCCTTATGAAGATCTACGACGAGGTCAAGCGCCGGGGCTACACCATGCAATTCTGGGGGGACATCGTCATCAAGCACCCGGAGACCGTGCCGGAGCTACCCAGGGACGCGGTCGCGCTGGAATGGGGCTACCTCGCCGACCACCCCTTCGACGAGCGCGGCGCGCAATACGCCGCCGCCGGTGTCCCCTTCTACGTCTGCCCCGGCACCTTCAGCTGGTGCTCCATCGCCGGCCTGACCGACAACGTGCTGGGCAACCTGCAGAACGCCGCGGTCAACGGCCTGAAACACGGCGCCACCGGCTATCTCAACACCGACTGGGGCGACCGCGGACACTGGCAGCAACTGCCCGCCAGCTTCCTGGGCTTCGTCATGGGCGCGGCCTATTCGTGGAACGCCGTCACCGCCGAGGAGATCGACGTGCCCGAGGCCATCAGTCTGTTCGCCTTCGACGATCCCACCGGCGCCACGGGCCAGGCCATCTACGACCTGGGCAATACCTACCAGGCGCCGGGCTACGTGCCGCGCTGGGGCAACGTCCTCTTCTACATCCTTCAGGATCCAGAGGCAGATGAGAACGTCCACGACTTTGAGGCTGCGGACTTCGAGCGCACCCTGGACGCCATCGACGACGCCATGGCCCCCCTCGACGCTGCGCAGATGAAGCGCCCGGACGCCGCGCTGATCAAGCGTGAGTTCGGGATGATGGCCTGGATGTTGCGCCACGCCTGCAAAGTCGCCATCCTGCGCCTCACCGACGACGAGGACCGCGCCGCCGCCCTCCGCAAGGAGCTCGCCGATGACCTGGAGGCGATGCTGGAAGAGTACAAGGATCTCTGGCTGAGCCGCAACCGGCCCGGCGGCCTCAAGGACAGCCTGGCCCGCTTCGATAAACTTCGGGTGTTCTACAAGGCCTAGCGTCACTTCACTCCAACAAAAAACGCGCCCGGATGGTTCGCCATCGCGGGCGCGTTCTCTATCTGTCTTCCCAGGTTACGTATTGCGCTCCCACGTCGCGTCCGCGTCCAGGGGATAGATGGGACGTTCGACGCGTACGAAGTCCAGCTCCGGCAAGATGCAGTTGGTCGCGCCGGGCGTGAACGCCAGGATCGAGCGCGGGCTGATCTGCACAAAGGGATCGGTGAGGTAGCCGCGTTTGAGCGCGACGACGTCCCGAGCCAGCGGTTCAATGCCCAGGGCGCGCAATTGGGCGGGCTCGTGGAAGCTGGCGCGCTCGGCGGTGAGCACCACGTCGATGCCGCGCAC
>CAZCPK010000015.1:0-20058 GCA_964500755.1 uncultured Anaerolineales bacterium | reverse complement strand
CCTCGCTTAACTCTTCAACGTCCACCAGGTGCTTCACTTTTTCAAGCATCCCGCGAATGGCGGCATTATCCGGACGCACCACCACCTGGCGAATCTTGCGCAACCCCAGGGCCTGGACGGTTCTCTTCTGCCGTACCGAATGCCCAATGGGACTGCGGACCAACGTAATCCGCAACTGCTGCTCGCTCATTAGGACTCCCCTCTGCGCCAGAAGGGCATCACGTGCGCTTCTGGCACTCCGCGCTCCCGGGCAACTTCTTCCACCCGGCGCATCCGTTGGAGAGCGTCCATGGTCGCTTGCACGACGTTGACCTTGGTCGCACTGCCCAGAGATTTGGTCAGTACGTCACGCACGCCGGCAGCCTCAAGGACTGCACGTGCGCCGCCACCGGCAATAACACCCGTGCCGGGGGAGGCGGGACGCACCATGACCCGGGCGCCGCTGCAGGTACCGATGACTTTGTGGGGGACCGTAGTGCCTTCCAAGACGATAGGTTGCATGTCCCGGCGCGCGCGATCTGTCGCCTTACCGATGGCTTCGGGCACCTTGGGGGCCTTACCGATCCCCACGCCTACCTCGCCGTTGTTGTTGCCAACGACGGCCACCACACGGAAGTGAAAGGTGCGTCCACCCTTGACTACCTTGGACACGCGCGCGATATCGACAATGCGCTCGTCCAATTCTTCTCTATTATCATTACGACGATTTCGTGGACTCATTTTTCCTCCTGCCTTAGATCAAGAAGGCGAACTAGAAGTCCAGGCCCGCCTCGCGGGCGGCCTCGGCCAACGCCTTCACGCGACCATGGTATTTATATCCAGCACGATCGAAAGCTACCTTCTTGATTCCTTTTTCTAACGCTCGTTTGGCCACTTCCCGACCAACGATCCGCGCCTGCTCTGTCTTTTCCTTATCTGCCATCTGATCCCGAATCTCGGTATCGATCGTGGAAGCCGCGACCAACGTATGGCCGACGGTATCATCGATAATTTGAGCATACATATGATTCAAGCTACGAAAGACATTCAGACGTGGACGTTCCGGCGTGCTGAACACCTTCTTGCGAACGTGTACCCGACGCCGCTCACGGGCTTTACGACGATTTACCTCTGGTTTCATAATACTTTCCTTTTTTAACCCTCAGTCCAACGCTTGATAATTCTAGATGGCCTTACCGGCCTTACCCGCCTTCCGACGGATGCGTTCACCAACGTAACGGATTCCCTTCCCCAGGTAAGGCTCCACCGGTCGCCAGGCACGGATCTCAGCCGCCACCTGACCTACTAACTGCTTATCCGGCCCCTTAACCTCGACGGTGTTCGCGCGAGGATTGACGTTAAACTCAATCCCCTCGGGAGGCTCCACCCGGACCGGATGGGAGAATCCCAGCTGCATCACCAGCGTCTGCCCTTGCGCCTCGGCGCGATAGCCGGTCCCATGGATCTCCAGAGACTTGCTGTATCCTTCGGTCACGCCGATCACCATATTGTTGATCAAGGCCCGGGTCAGACCGTGCAATGCCTTAACCTTGTTTTCGTCATTGGGGCGTCGCACGTGGATGGTATCATCCTCCATACGAATATCCATCAATGGGGAGAACTCCTTGGTCAGCTCCCCCTGGGGCCCCCGAACCGTCACTTTGTTGCCATCAATCTTAACGTCCACCCCGGAAGGTACCGGGACAGGCATCTTTCCAATTCGAGACACATTACACCTCCTGCCAACAGCCTGGCTCAATCCGACGCTACCAAACGTAGCAGATGATTTCTCCACCGACGTTCAGGCGGCGCGCCTGTTGACCGGTGATCACCCCTTTGGGCGTGGTGAGAATGGCAATCCCCATCCCACTGCGAACCCAGGGAATCTCGTCGACCGACGTGTAGATCCGCCGTCCAGGCTTACTCACCCGCTTCAAACCGGTGATGACCGAACGCTGATCCTTCCGCTTGCCGACGTATTTCAAATCAATCTGTAATTGCGACTGCAGCTCATGATCAACCACTTCATAATCAACGACGTACCCTTCATCCTTCAGAATCTTGGCGATAGAGACCTTCATCTTGGACGCCGGGATCGTAACGGTCTGGTGACCTGCTATCAGCGCGTTACGGATACGTGCTAACATATCGGCTATTGAATCTGTCATAATCGTATAACCCCTCTACCAACTTGCCTTCCGCAGGCCGGGGATTTTCCCCTCAAGGGCCAACTCACGCACACAAATCCGGCACAAGTTGAAACGACGGTAATACCCCCGTGGGCGACCGCACCGCGAGCAGCGATTGCGCACCCGAACTTCATATTTGCGTCGTTCTTCGCGGATCGGCATTGATGTCTTTGCCATACCTCACCTCTCTCGTCACTGTCCGGCTAGGATAG
Organism: uncultured Anaerolineales bacterium; assembly: GCA_964500755.1. Taxonomy (GTDB): domain Bacteria; phylum Chloroflexota; class Anaerolineae; order B4-G1; family SLSP01; genus G713. The sequence continues at coordinate 17,678 of CAZCPK010000015.1, read as the reverse complement.
GCGGAACGGCATGCCCAATAATTCAAGCAAACGCCGGGCCTCTGCATCCGTCTCAGCCGTCGTATTGATGTTTACTTCGAACCCTCGCACCTTATCGATGCTGTCATAGTCAATTTCAGGAAAGAGAAGTTGTTCTTGCAAACCCAGATTGTAATTGCCTCGACCATCAAATTTCGGCGATACACCGCGGAAGTCCCGCGTTCGGGGCAAGGCAATGTTCACCAAACGATCCAGGAAGGACCACATGCGTTCACCGCGAAGGGTCACCTTGGCGCCGATGGGCAAGCCGGCGCGGATTTTGAAGGCCGCGATCGACTTTCTGGCCCGGGTCACGATGGGATGTTGCCCCGCAATAGTTTCCAGGTCCCGCACCGCGTGCTCAATCACCTTGGGGTTATCTTTTGCTTCGCCCAAGCCGACGTTCAGCACGACTTTCCGAATACGGGGCACTTGCATCACGTTATCGTAGTCAAACTCCTCCATGAGGGTCGGTACGATCTCTTCTCTATACCGTTCTTTTAAATTTGGCATATCATACTCCCTAGTCAATGATTCCGCCACACTTGCGACATACCCGCACTTTCCGACCGTCCTCCTTACGGAAGCCGACCCGGGTGGCAGCGTCGCATTCGGGACATACGGGCATAACGTTGGAAGCATGAATCGGAGCCTCAAACTTAATGCGGCCCGCTTGCGTCTGCGAACGACCCGCCTGTACCGGGCGCTGGTGTTTTGTGACGATGTTGACGTTGGAGACCACCACACGGTCCTCCTCCGGCAACACGCGCATAACGTTGCTTCGCACGCCACGGTATTCACCACGAATTACTTCGACCTTATCACCTTTTTTGATCCGATTCATCTCAAATCACCTCGTCCCTGTTCACAAAACTTCCGGAGCCAGAGACACAATCTTTGTATAGCCTTTCTCACGCAGCTCTCGCGCCACCGGTCCGAAGATACGAGTACCGCGAGGATTGATCCCATTCTTATCCAGGATAACGGCTGCATTATCGTCAAAACGAATGTAAGAGCCATCGTCACGACGATATTCTTTAGCGACTCGCACCACAACCGCCCGCACCACTTCACCCTTCTTGACTGAGGAGGCAGGGCTGGCAACCTTCACGGCCCCGACCACGGTGTCACCGACCGAGCCGTACTTGCGCTGTGAGCCGCCCAACACCTGAATACAGAGGATCTCCTGAGCTCCGGTATTATCAGCCACTTTAAGACGCGTTTCACGCTGAATCATCGTTCCGCTCCTTACGCAGCCTGTTTCAGGATTTCTTCAACGGACCAGCGCTTGTGTCGGCTCCTGGGACGCGATTCCACAATCCTCACTTGATCCCCAATCTGACAAGCGTTGTCCTCGTCATGCGCCATGTACTTCTTAGCCTCGGTCACCACCTTGCTGTACAAGGGATGCCGATAGCGGCGCTCCACCATCACCACGACTGTCTTATCCATCTTATCACTGGTCACAACACCGACCAGACGCTTCTTACGTTCTTTCATGCTGCACCTCCTTCACCGGCTTCTCCCTGCGCACCTCGTGCGATGCCGAGCTCGCGCTCACGCATCACTGTCAAAATCCGCGCAATGTCGTTACGGACAGCCTTGATGATGTTGGAGTCCATCAGACTCCCCGCATACCATTGCTGACGCAGGTTAAACAACTCACGCCGGGTCTCCTGGAGGCGATTTTGCAGCTCTTCGCTCGTTAATTCTCGTAACTCACTCGCTTGCATCACCTATTCTCCTGTCGTCTCACCCAACTCCACACGGGTGATCACCTGGGTTTTGATGGGCAGCTTGTGAGAAGCCAGACGGAGGGCCGAGCGCGCGATCTCCTCGTCAACACCGCCGACCTCAAACATGATGCGGCCCGGACGCACGACGGCGACCCACCGCTCCACCATACCCTTTCCGTGACCCATGCGTGATTCGGCCGGCTTCGACGTCACGGACTTATCGGGGAAGATGCGAATCCAGTACTTCCCACGCCGTCGCATGTGACGCACAATCGCCCGACGCGCCGCCTCAATCTGGCGCGCCGTAATCCAGGCCGGCTCCAACGCTTGCAACCCATAATCACCAAATACTACCTCAACACCCCGGCTGGCCTTACCCTTCATCCGGCCACGATGTTGCTTACGATACTTTACCCGCTTCGGCATCAACATACGTCTATCTCCTTATCTACGTCAGCGGGACGAAGTCTCGGTGTCGGGCAAGGACAACGTATCCTGCTCCAGGACATCACCCTTATAAATCCAAACCTTCACGCCGATACGACCGTACATGGTGCGCGCTTCTTCCTGCGCGTAGTCGATATCGGCCCGCAATGTCTGCAAAGGCACCCGACCCTCACGTATCCAGTCGGTACGTGTCATCTCGGAACCCGAGAGCCGCCCTTTGCACATGACCTTGATGCCTTCGGCGCCGGCCCGCTGGGCCTGGCGTACGGCCCGCTTCATGGCGCGGCTGTGATAAATACGCTTCTCCAGCTGCGCGACGATGTTTTCGGCCACCAACTTGGCGTCCAAGTCTGGATTCTCGACCTCTTGCACATCAATGTGAACGCGTTTGCCTCCGGTCATCTCTTCAAGATCTTTCCGCAAGGCCTTGACATTCTCACCTTTCCGGCCGATGGCGACACCCGGACGCGAGGTCCAAATGATCACCGACACCTGGTTAGGCGGAAAACGCTCAATCTCTACCCGCGAAACGGCCGATTGCCCGTCGCGGGAGCGCTCACGCATATCTTCGTAAACCGCATGACGGATCTTGCGATCTTCTTGTAGAAAATCAGCATAATCTCGTCCCTCAGCATACCACCGTGACTTCCAGTCCCGGATTACGCCGAGACGAAAACCGTAGGGATGAACTTTACGACCCAAGATTCGCCTCCTTAACCTATTCTAATCGTTCTTCCAGGACCACGGTAATGTGAGAGGAACGCTTACGGATAGGACGGTAACGTCCACGACCGCCCCACCGGGCACGACGCCCTTTACCGGGCATGACCCCGGGCCCTTCATCCGCCGTCAGGTGCGTGATGTACATACTCTCGGTATCCAGGCCCTTCTCTTCAGCGTTGGCCATGGCCGAGCGCACCAATTTAGCGACGGGACGCGCTGCCGCCTGGGGCAGCTCGTTGAGCATGTAAAGCGCCTGCTGTGCGTTCATTCCCCGAAAAGGCGGCAACACGCGCCGTACCTTGCGAGGGGACATGTGGATATGCTTGGCTTGCGCACGTACTTTCTCAGGCATATCTACTCTCCTAACCTATCCGTCCCATAATCTTCGACTTCTTCTCTTCTTCTTCTTGAGCAGAACCACGGCGGCTGTGACTACGAAACGTGCGGGTGGGCGCAAACTCACCCAGCCGATGGCCGACCATGTTCTCCGTGATGTAGATGGGAACGTGTCGCCGACCATCGTGGACGGCGATGGTGTGTCCCACCATCTGCGGGAAGATGACGGAGGCTCGAGACCAGGTGCGGATCACCCGCTTCTGACCGGCCCGGTTCATCTCCTCTACCTTCTTCAACAACTTGGGACTTATATACGGTCCCTTTTTCAGCGAACGTGACATATAATACCTCCGTTACCTCTTCTTCTTGCGACCCGCACGCCGACGGCGGACGATGTACTTATCGGTCGCCCGGTTGTGACGCGTCTTGCGTCCCAGCGTGTACCATCCCCAAGGGGATTTGGGACCAGGCAAGCCGATAGGCGCGCGCCCCTCACCACCACCATGGGGGTGATCGCGAGGCGACATGGCCGACCCACGAACCGTGGGACGCCAACCGCGCCAGCGCTTCCGTCCCGCCTTACCCAGCTTGACGTTCGCGTGCTCAACGTTCCCTACCTGACCGATGGTTGCCAGACAGTTCTTGTGAACCCGACGCAGCTCCGTGCTCGGAAGCCGCAAGGTGACATAATCCCCTTCCTTGGCGCTGACCTGAGCGGCCGCGCCGGCGGCACGCACCATCTGTCCACCATGTTCGGGCTTGAACTCCACGTTGTGAATGATGGTGCCCAGGGGAATATTGTCCAGGCGAGTCGCGTTGCCCACACTGATCTCCACCGGGTCCTTATCACTGACGACCGTATCCCCCACTTTGAGACCCAACGGCGCCAAAATGTAGCGCTTTTCACCGTCGGCGTACACCAACAGCGCGATCCGCGCGGAACGGTTCGGATCGTACTCAATGCTGTCCACCCGCGCCGGGATCCCGAACTTATCACGTCGGAAGTCGATCAGGCGATACTGCCGCCGATGTCCACCTCCACGATGGCGCACAGTGATCCGCCCATAAGCGTTGCGTCCGGCCTTCTGATGCAAAGGACGCAACAAGCTCTTTTCGGGTTCAGTTCGGGTAATCTCATCGAACGTCTGCCCGGTCATCCCCCGCCGACCGGGAGACGTCGGCTTATATTTCTTGATTCCCATATCTAAGCCTCCAACGATTCAATACGCTGTCCGGGAGCCACCGTGACGACGGCCTTCTTCCAGATATTCGAACGGATAGAGCGACGGCGACCCGGAAGGCCGGAGAACTTCGCCGGCATAATCATGGTGTGCACGCTATCGACGTCCACCCCATAGATCTCCTCCACAGCGCGTTGTATTTCCTTCTTATTTGCCTTCGTGTGCACCTCAAAAGTGTACTTACCTTCCCACTTCAGGCGCTCCGCCTTCTCTGTTACCAACGGTTCTACGATAACTTCATAGATATTCATCTTACGACTCCGCTGTCTCCTGGGCGCTCTCGCGCTCAACTACCGGCTCTGCCGAGGGCGACGTTTTACCCAAGAGGGACTCGATTACGGACAGCGCGTCCAACGGGATTACCACGTAGTCGGCACCCAACGCATCCCGGATGTTCAGATAACTGGCCCGCAACGTCATGACGTCTGGCAGATTCCGGGACGAGCGTTCGATTTCCTCGTCATCCTCCGCCAACAGCACCAGGACCTTACCCTCCACCGCGAGGTTCTTCAACGCCGCCACCATCTCCCGCGTCTTGGGAGCAGGTAGCTCGAGCGCGTCAACGAAGACCAGACGATCTTCATCCGCCAACACCGACAACATGGAGCGCAAGGCTGCATGCTGCATCTTGCGCGGCATCTTCTTACGGTAGCTCCGGGGGGACGGACCATGCGCAATACCGCCACCGACAAAGATATTGGCGTTGCGGCTGCCATGTCGCGCCCGACCCGTGCCCTTCTGTCGATACCACTTGGACTTGGAACGGTTGTTCTCACCGCGCGTCTTGGTGCTGTGCGTCCCCTGACGGGCATTGGCTTGCTGGCGAACCAGCGCCTGATGCATCAGCGGCACACTTACCCGCGCTTCAAAGATATCGGGGCGCAGTTCAACTTCGTCGACCTGCTCACCCTTAAAATTCAGCACTGGAACGTACATCGTTACTTACCTCCCTTACGCATCCGTTGCTTGCGGGCCTGTTTGACCTGTACAAAGCCCCCATTCGGCCCAGGCACACTGCCCTTGACCGCCAGAAGGTTGCGTTCAGGATCCACGACCACGACCTCAATATTCTGAGACGTGACCCGACGAGCACCCATATGTCCTGGCATGCGCATCCCCTTCCAAACCCGACCCGGCGAAGCGGACGCGCCGATAGAACCTGGCGCACGATGGCGATCCGATTGTCCGTGAGTGGCAGGCCCCCCGGAAAAACCGTAGCGCTTGACGACGCCTGCAAAACCCCGTCCCTTGGACGTACCCACGACGTCGACGCGTTCACCCGGTTCGAAGATATCTGCCGTGATTTCCTGACCGACCTCATACGACTCATCCCGGCTCATGCGGAATTCGCGCAGATAACGGAGCGGGGGTAGCCCGTGCTTCTCCAGGTGCCCCAACTGCCCCTTGGTCAGGTGCTTTCGTTTTGTCTCTTCATATCCCAACTGTACAGCACGGTAACCATCCCGCTCTTCGGTACGCACTTGTACGACGTAACACGGGCCGGCTTCAATCACCGTGACCGGCACGACCGTTCCGTCATTTTGAATGACCTGGGTCATACCTGCTTTTCTACCTAAAATACTTTTCATCTTTCTCATTGCCTCCCTGGGGACTGCCAGTGCTCATCCACCACATCATCCCCGTTTCTGGCCCACGCCACCCCCCCCGGTTTTCTAACCCCGGCTAACCAGGTACCAGGGGGGGTGGTAAGTGCAGCTATTGCGTCGCACGGACCGCGAGGTCCGAAACAAGCTTAGAGCTTGATCTCGATATCGACTCCGGCGGGCATATTCAACCGCATGAGAGTGTCAATCGTCTTCGAATCGGGCTCAACGATATCAATCAACCGCTTGTGGGTCCGAATCTCGAAGTGCTCGTGGCTGTCCTTGTCGATAAACGTCGAACGACGCACAGTGAAACGCTCGGTCTTTGTGGGCAACGGCACAGGGCCTTTCACGCCCACACCGGTCCGCTCTGCGGCTTCCACAATACGGCGCGCGGATTCATCAAGGATCCGATGATCGTACGCTTTTAGCCGAATTCGAATGCGTTGTTTACTCATAGACCACCTAAGCTCTGGTTATCGCGTTAGTCCAACACTTTGCTGATCACACCGGCGCCCACGGTCAACCCACCCTCACGAATAGCGAAGCGGGAACCTTCTTCGAGCGCGACAGGGTAGATCAACTCCACTTCCATCTCCGTGTGATCGCCGGGCATCACCATCTCCACACCTTCGGGCAACGTAACCTCTCCGGTCACGTCCATGGTGTTGAGGTAGAACTGCGGCTTGTACCCGGTGAAAAACGGCTTATGACGCCCACCCTCGTCCTTCTTCAAAACATAAACCTCTGCCTTGAAGTGGCGCTTGGCCTGGATGGAGCCCGGGGCAGCGACAACGATGCCGCGACCCACTTCGTCCTTGCCCACACCTCGGAGTAGGAGACCGGCGTTATCACCAGCGATCACCTTTTCCAGCGTCTTGTGGAACATCTCCATGGAGGTCACCACGGTCTTGCGAGGTTCCTCTTCCATACCGACCAATTCTACTTCGGTGTTAGGAGTCATGGAACCACGTTCCACGCGCCCGGTAACCACTGTGCCCCGTCCCTTGATGGAGAAGACGTCCTCGATGGGCATAAGGAAGGGCTTATCCTCATCACGCTCAGGTGTGGGGATATACTCATCGACCACCCGCACCAGCTCCCAGATGGGCGCGTACTCGGGCGCGTCGGGATCATCGCTCTCACAGCTCAGCGCCTCAAGCGCCGAACCTCGCACGATGGGGGTCTCGTCGCCGGGGAAATTGTAGGAGTCGAGCAACTCGGCGATCTCCAGCTCCACCAGCTCCAAGAGCTCCGGATCATCCATCAGGTCAACCTTGTTCAGGAAGACCACGATGGCGGGAACCTCTACCTGGTGGGCCAGCAGAATGTGCTCCCGGGTCTGAGGCATCGGGCCGTCGACCGCGGAAACTACCAGGATCGCGCCGTCCATCTGCGCCGCGCCCGTGATCATGTTCTTGATGTAGTCGCGGTGACCGGGGCAGTCCACGTGCGCGTAGTGACGATTCTCCGTCTCGTACTCCACGTGGGAGATTGCAACGGTCAAAATCTTCGAAGCATCGCGGCGGAACATCTTGGCATCGGCCTTGGCGACGTCATCATACCCACGGAAATCCGACCAGCCTTTGGTCGCCAGCGTGCGAGTAATGGCAGCGGTCAGGGTCGTCTTGCCATGATCAATGTGTCCAATCGTACCAACATTCACATGTGGCTTAGTGCGTTCAAATACTTCCTTAGCCATTCTCTTACTCTCCTTTTTGCATTAACTTATAAATTCTCTGTAGTTCTTTTTAGCCTAACCACCGTAGAGAAGCCTATTTACCTTGTCGGACTCGACCGGCTCATAGTGATCGAACTCCATCGTAAACGTTCCTCTTCCTTGCGTCGCACTACGCAAGTCGGTAGCATATCCAAACATCTGCGCCAAGGGAACGTAGGCCCGTACGGCCTGTACGTCTCCCGGTCGAGGCTCCATCAGCTGAATGTCGGCGTTCCGAGTATTCAGATCGCCCAATACTTCACCGATAAAGTCATCCGGCGCAACGACCTCCACTTCCATCACCGGCTCTAGGAGGGTGGGAGCGGCGGCCTCTACGGCCTGCTGCAACGCTTGCGAAGCGGCGGCCTTGAAGGCCATCTCCGAAGAGTGCTCCTCGTCAGCGCGCGCATCTCGTAACATCACCACCAATCCAGCCAAGGGATAACCGGCTAAAAAGCCACTGTCCATCGACTCCATCACGCCAGTTTCAACGGCCTCCCGGAACTCGGGATCCAGTGCCTCGGCGCTCACCATACTCCTGAAGCGCATACTCGCACCGGTACGGGTATCGGTCGGCCTGACCTCTAAAGTCACCTTCGCGTACTGCGGTTTGCCGGCCAACATCCGATCAAAGACTACGCTGGCGGTCGCCGTCTCCGTAATGGTCTCTTTATAGGCCACTCGAGGACGCCCCACGTTCGCCTGAACGTTGAATTCCCGCAGCATTCGATCGACCAAAATCTCCAGGTGTAACTCACCCATCCCGGCGATAATGGTCTGTCCCGTACTCTCATCGTACCGCACGCGGAACGTCGGATCCTCTTCGGCGAGACGGTCCAGCGCCTCGTTCAAACGATTCTGATCCGCGACGGTCTTGGGTTCGACGGCAACCCAGATCACCGGTTCTGGAAAGTCGATCGTCTCCAACTCAATCGGCGCATTCACGGCGCTGAGCGTGTCCCCGGTGAAGCTCTCCTTGAGCGCCACCGTCGCGCCGATGTCGCCCGCGCGAATCTCGTCGACCTGTTCTCGATGGTCGGCGAACATCCGCAGCAGACGCGGTACCCGCTCTCGAACCCGCTTCCCCGCGTTAAAGACAACTTCTCCCTGACGAATAACGCCAGAATAGACGCGGAAATACGCTAAACGCCCCGCATAGGGGTCGGTCGCAATTTTAAAGATCAACGCGGCCAGCGGCGCTTCCGGATCCGCCGGTCGCGTCTCGATACCCTTTTTAGTCTCACCTTCTACCGGCGGGACATCCACCGGCGCAGGTAAATAGTCCACTACCGCATCCAACAACGGTTGAATGCCCTTATTGCGCAACGCGGAACCACAGAGCACCGGCTGAACTTCACCAGAAATCGTCGCGGCGCGCAGGGCAGCTTTGAGATCCTCAACTGGAATCTCCTCGCCCTCCAGATAACGGATCATCAACACCTCGTCAGTCTCGACGATGGCCTCGAGCATCCGTTCGCGCATCTCCGTCGCGACGTCAACCAGCTCTTCGGGAACCGGGATCTCCTGCGACTGGGCGCCCAGTCCGTCTTCCCAGACGATACCGCGCCAATTCAGCAGATCCACCACCCCTCGCAGCTCCGACTCTCTCCCGATGGGCCACTGGACAGGCACCGGATTTGCCCTCAAACGCTCGCGCATGGTCTCCATGGCGTGGGCAAAATCAGCCCCTAACTTATCCAGCTTGTTGACAAAGGCGATCAACGGCACGTTAAATGACCGCGCCTGCCGCCACACCGTCTCCGATTGTGGTTCCACGCCCGCCACACCGTCAAAGACGACAATGCCGCCGTCCAAGACGCGCAGGCTGCGCTGCACCTCAGCCGTAAAATCGATATGCCCCGGCGTATCCACGATGTTGATCTGGCAATCCTGCCAGAAACAAGTCACCGCAGCGGAGGTGATTGTGATCCCCCGCTCACGCTCCTGGACCATCCAGTCGGTGATCGTCGTACCTTCGTCAACGCTCCCCATCCGATGCGTGCGACCGGTGTAGTAGAGGATCCGCTCGGTCGTCGTCGTTTTGCCCGCATCAATGTGGGCGATGATCCCGATATTTCGAATATTCGCAAGTGAATGTGCAAGTTTAACCATCGCCGCTATCCTCTTTCACCCACATTCAGCGATGGTCTGTGGTCCAACTACCAACGCAAGTGAGCAAATGCCCGGTTGGCTTCGGCCATGCGATAGGTCTCTTCACGCTTCCGGACCGCGGCACCCGCGCCCTGCGCGGCGTCCATAAGCTCGGCCGCAAGTTTGTTCACCATACCGCGCTCGTTCCGAGCACGCGCTGCGCCCATCAACCAGCGGATAGCCAGGGACGTCTGACGATACGGCGTCACCTCGACGGGCACCTGGTATGTGGAGCCCCCAACGCGCCGGGGCTTCACCTCGACCGAAGGCGAGACGTTGCGCAGCGCCTCCTCGAAGATCTCGAGGCCGGGCTTCTTGGTCCGCGCCTCGACGAGATCTAAGGCGTCGTACATAATCCGACGCGCCAAACTTTTCTTTCCACCTATCATCATCCGATTGATAAACTTCTCAATCAGAACGCTGTTATAACGAATGTCCGGCGGGACTTCCCGCTTGGACGGACGATACCTTCTCGGCATAACTAACTCCTACCTGATTAGGACTTCTTGGTTCCGTACTTGGACCGCTGCTGGGAACGCCCTTCAACGCCGCTGGCATCCAGGACCCCTCGCACGATATGATATCGCACACCGGGCAGGTCCTTCACACGCCCACCCCGCACGAGCACAACCGAGTGCTCCTGCAAGTTATGCCCCTCGCCGGGAATGTAGGCCGTCACCTCGATGCGATTCGAGAGACGGACCCGCGCAATCTTCCGCAGCGCCGAGTTGGGCTTCTTGGGTGTGGTCGTGCGCACGATCGTGCAGACGCCACGTTTCTGCGGGTTACCGCCATCAACGCGGACCCGCTTCCCCTTCAGCGAGTTGTAGTTATATTGTAGAGCGGGCGCCTTGGACTTCGGCTTTTTCCGCTCGCGTCCCTTACGAACCAATTGGTTAATCGTGGGCACTAGTTCCTCCTGATAATTCCAGTGAATAAGGCCATCGTGTCGATGATGGCCTCGGCGTTACGACCTATGTATGCATTACGTTAAACATACCGGCTGCAGAAAGGCCCGCTTCCGGAACCTATCACAACCCTCTTGCGAAAGTGAATTCTACCACAAAGGCGAAAATCGTCAACCAAAATAAAAAAAACGGGGTGTGACGTTCTCGCCGCTCGTCACACCCCGGAAGTCAGCTTAACGACGCTCCGGCGCGAGCCCCAGCAGGCCCATGCCCAGCTTGGGCACCTTGGCTCGCCGTTGTTCGCGGGTAAACCGCAGGACCTCACCGGAGTCGGTGACGGCCTCAACAGAGAGCGCCAGGCTCTGCAGCTCCTTGACCAGGACCTTGAAACCGGCCGGGATGCCCGGCTCCTCAATGGGTAATCCCTTGACGATGGATTCGTAGGCCTTGACCCGCCCCTGTACGTCGTCCGACTTGATGGTGAGCATCTCCTGCAGCGTGTACGCGGCACCATAGGCCTCCAACGCCCACACCTCCATCTCACCGAATCGCTGACCGCCAAACTGCGCCTTACCGCCCAGCGGCTGCTGCGTCACCAGGGAGTACGGGCCCGTCGAGCGGGTGTGCACCTTGTCCTCAATCAGGTGGTGCAATTTGAGCATGTAGATATAGCCGACGGTCACCGGCTGATCGAAGGGCTCACCCGTCTTGCCGTCGTAGAGCTGCATCTTGCCCAAAGTCGGCAATGGTTCGTTCCCCATGACGCTGTAGCGGGTGGCCTCCAGGACCAACTCGTCCTCCGAGAGGTCGTCAACGACCTGTCCCTGCTCTTCCATCCAAAGGCGCAGGCAGACCTCTTGCGCTTTCGCATCCACCGCGCTGCGTTCCGCAGGAGAGAGATCGGTGTCCTCGAAGACAAGGATCTCATCAGGGGCATACCCCAGCTCCCGCAACCACTCTCTAAGCACAGAGCGTCGGGCGTAGGTGTGCTCGTCCCGTAGTTGATCGACATCATAGCCCAACGGCGCCAACCAAGACGCCACGTAGAGCAGCCGGGCTTGATCATCATCGTGGAGTTGTTCGACATTGAACTCCTGGGCCTTGAGCCAGCTCCACGCGCGCTCCATGATCTCGTCCCAGGCCTTGTCGATCAACCAGGCACGGGCCAGTTCCGCCGCGATCTGTGCCTCGTTCGCCCCGTCAAAGACCGGGGTGACGGTCCGGAAGCCCAACCGGGCGCCGGCCCATCCCAGATGCGTCTCCAGCACCTGTCCAATGTTCATGCGTCCTGGTACGCCCAGGGGATTAAGAATGATGTCCACCGGTTCACCGTTCTCCAGGAACGGCATATCTTCCATCGGCACGACCTTGGAGATCACGCCCTTATTGCCGTGACGGCCTGCCATCTTATCGCCCTCGGTGATGGCGCGGCGCTGGGCCACGTAGACCCGTACAACCTTCTCCACACCCGCCGGCAGATCCCGGTACTCGTCGCGGGAGAAGACCTTGACGTCAACGACCTTGCCCTGCGCGCCGTGGGGCATGCGTAAGCTGGTGTCCTTGACGTCGCGCAGCTTCTCACCGAAGATGGCGCGCAAGAGCTTTTCCTCAGGCGTCAGTTCCTTCTCACCCTTGGGGGTAATCTTGCCCACCAGGATGTCCAGGGGCCCGACCTCGGCCCCAACGCGGATCACGCCCGTCTCGTCAAGGTCACTTAAGGCGTCCTCGGAGACGTTGGGGATCTCACGGGTCACCTCTTCCGGCCCCAGCTTGGTGTCCCGGGCCGTCAGCTCATGCTCCTCAATGTGAACCGAGGTGAATTTATCGCCCCAGACCAGCCCCTCGCTCAACAGAACGGCATCCTCGAAGTTCCCCCCCTCCCAGGACATAAAGGCCACCAGGACATTCTGTCCCAGCGCGAGGTTACCACCCTCCGTGGAGGAACTGTCGGCGAGAACGTCCCCGGCCTTGACGCGCTGGCCCTTTCGGACGATAGGATGTTGATCGAAACACGTGCTCTGGTTAGATCGCGTGTACTTTCCCACCTCGTAAGTGTCGAGTTCACCGTCATCCCGCATCACGACGATCCGTTCGCCGGAGACGGAGAGTACGACGCCGTCGTTTTTGGTCAGAACCACCAGTCCTGAGCCAGCAGCAGCCGGGCCTTCCATGCCGGTTCCCACAATCGGGGCCTCCGGTTTAACCAGGGGCACGCCCTGGCGCTGCATGTTGGAACCCATCAGCGCGCGATTGGCGTCATCGTGCTCCAAGAAGGGGATAAGAGACGCCGACACCCCCACAATCTGTATGGGCGCCACGTCAATGTAATCCACACGCTCCGGGACGGTGGAGAGGAACTGTCCACTCTTACGAGCCGAGACACGTTCTCCCATAAAGTGTCCCTCCTCGTCCACAGGGGAGTTAGCCTGCGCAATGACGTAGGCTTCCTCACGATCGGCCGAGAGATAGACGACCTCTTCAGTCACCCGCGGCTTGACACGTATCGGATCCTTGAGCGGCAACTCAGCGATAGCTTCCGCCAACGCTTCGTCAATTCTAACGTCCGCTTCCGCCACCACCGCGTCGCTATCCGGATTCGTCACGTCTTCGCGCAACACCTCACCGACCAACTTGTCTACGGTGTTGGGCACCACCCGCACGACGCGCCGATAGGGGGTCTCGATAAAGCCCAAGTCGTTGACGCGAGCGTAGGCAGCCAGCCTCCCGATCAATCCGATGTTCGGCCCCTCCGGGGTCTCGATGGGGCAGATACGTCCATAGTGGCTGTTGTGCACGTCGCGGACGTCGAAGCCGGCGCGCTCACGCTTGAGACCGCCCGGCCCCAACGCCGAGAGCGTCCGCTTGTGCGTCAAGCTGGAGAGCGGGTTGGTCTGCTCCATAAATTGCGAGAGCTGGCTGGAGCCAAAGAACTCCCGCAAGGAGGCGACGACGGGCCGGATATTGATCAGACTGACAGGCGTGGGGGACTCGTCGCGGATGCTCATGCGCTCCTTGACGACGCGCTCCATCCGCACCAGACCCACCCTGAGTTTTCCCTGGACCAACTCGCCCACGGTCTTCACCCGGCGATTGCCCAAATGATCCATATCATCGGGACCCGCCACGCCGTTGTTAATGTGAATCATCCTGCGCACGAAAGCGACGAGATCCTCTTTCGTGATTGTGCGAACGGACATGGGGATATTCTGATTCATCCGCTGATTGAGCTTGTAGCGCCCCACCCGCTGCAGATTGTAGCGTTGCGGGTCAAAGAGCTGCGAGACCAGATACTCCTCAGCGTTCTCCAGCGTCGCCGGATCACCGGGACGCATGCGTCGATAGAACTCCACCAGCGCGGCCTCGGCAATGGAATGACCTTCTTTCATCTCCAATTCCGGTTCCTGACGAATGGTGGTAGCGATCCACGGATTGTCAGGATCGTTGTCTGCTTCTTCAAAAAGCTCGAAAATTTCCTCGTCCGTTCCCTCAGAGAGCACATCACTGTGCAACTCGTCATCGATGGCGGCCAAAGCCCGCAGGAAAAGCGTAATGGGGATGATGCGCTTTCGATTGAAGCGCAACGTCAGATAACCGGATTTACGGGTCTCGAACTCCATCCAGGCCCCGCGATCCGGGATCATCTTGGCCGTCGCCAGCCGGTATCCCCCCTCCTCTTCAACATCAAAGTAGACGCCGGGCGAACGGATCAGCTGGCTGACGACGACGCGCTCCGTTCCGTTGATGACGAACGTCGCGTTGTCCGTCATCAAGGGCAGATCTCCCATGAAGATCTCCTGCTGGACGATCTCGCTGGTCTCGCGATTGACCAGCGCCACGTCGACGTACAGGGGGGCCGCATAGGTTAGATCACGATCCACACACTCTTGCTGCGAGTATTTCGGTTCATCGAAGCGATAAGAGAGGTCAAATTCCGCCTCTTCCGCCCGCTTCCCGGGCAGATAAAGACTCAACTGCCCATTGTAGCTCTCAATGGGAGAGATCTCGTCAAAGAGATGCTGTAATCCCTCCTCCTGCAACCAATGATAGGATTGCAACTGGATTTCCATTAAACCGGGCAACGGCAACACACTGGAGATTCGGGCGTACGACTTAACTCCCAGGTCGGCTGTCTGCATTCTATTCTATCTTCCTCCTGGAGTCCTGCGGATACCAGAACAACGTTTACAAGCGCCTTCAAAAGTGGGAGCTAGTTGGCGTGGACATTTCATCACGCCGTCGTCCCCCACTTCAGGTACGTCGTCCGGGCTCCACCTCCTGGACACTCACTTAAAAACAACAAAACGGAAGCGGGGAAAGATCCCACGCTTCTCACCAAAACCTTACTAATAGACACTGAGCCAATTTTGCATTATACCACGAATTGCATTTCCGTCAAAATCCGCGACTGAAGGGGATTTCGAAGCGAGTGGTCAGCGAAGACCTCGCCAATGTCGCAGAACGTGCTTAGCCGCGCACAAGGCAAACGCAGCCGGGTTGATGACCTGGGTACGCGTTGCCAGGAGGCGCTGAGCCACCTGAGCAAGCCTTAGAACCGCTTCGTTTGCCCTAAAGGTATTCTCCTCCATGTGTACCGCGCTTTCGCTTACCAAGCAGGGCTGCGTTGAAAAAAGTCGCAGCCAAAGGAGCCGGCGCCCGCCAGGTGTGCCGGGAACGAAGGTCAACATCCATCCGGGGCAGTACACGCCTCCGGGGGCGCAGCGTAGACGCCCCGATACGGAGGCGGCAACAGCGCCGCGATGCGTTTCATGATCATCTCCGTCGCGGCCCCCAGCTCTTCGGAAGAGAGACGCCCCTCCTTGGGTAGATGGAAGGGCCGACCGTACACCACGTGAAGTTGTGGACGACGCAGCTGTCGAAACGCTTGACGCGCCTGCTCCGTGCCACTCACGCCAACCGGGACGATAGGCACGCCGATCCGCGCCGCAAGGAAGGCGATTCCCGGCTTCCCGGACTGCAGCCTGGCCTCCTGTGACCGGGTGCCCTCTGGAGCAATCCCCAAGACCTCCCCTGACCGCAGGATCTCGAGAGAGGATTGCAAGGCACGACGATCGAACGTATCCCGTTGCACCCAGATGCCCCCCACGGTGTTCACAAACCAACGGAAGAAGAGGTGAGACTTGTACTTGGCCGCCACTAACGGATGAATCTGTCGCGGACACGTTATCCCCAGCAGGGGGGTGTCCAATCGACTGAGATGATTTGTGGCCAAAATAAAGGCACCTTCCCGAGGAATCAGCTCGGTCCCCTCCACCTCCACCTGAGCTAAAAGCGAAAAGGCCCTCTGCAAGACGTCAACGACCCTACGATACTTCCGATCCATCCAACCTCCCCTCAACCGCCCTGATAACCCCAGGCGACAATCTGATAAGACGCCGGCGCCGTCTCCTCCCGGGGCGTCAGCAACACCGAGAAATTTACCCCGGCACCGGGGACGAGCGTTTCCGACTCCGCGAGCTGCGCCTTGCGATAGGCGATCACCCGGCCATCCTCCGCATACAAGGTGACCACTACGGACTGACGCTGCACAGTGTCCTCCGTCGTATTCACCACCTCACCGCTGACCTTATACTGCGGCCCGGAGACCGCGCCCTCTTGGCCCCGCACCGTCAACGGCACCACCCCGGTCCGCACCTGCTGCACCGGCTCGGCACGCAGCAGTGAGACCTCCACGTCCGCGACGTCCGGCGGCGGCTCCTCGAAGAGCAGCGCAAACGGGGCTCCCTGCCCCGGCGGCAGATAATCCGCTGCGGATAACGTCGTAGCGGTCGCGAGCCGGTTGCCGCCTGCGTCAACGAGCGTAACCTGGATCAATAAACTGGTCACCGGCTCCGACGACGTGTTGACGATCTCACCAAGAGACCAGAGCCCCCCGACCGCCGTCGAGTAACGCGCCACACCGGCAACATCTAGAGGCAGAGGCGTGGGTGTGGGTAGGAGCAGCGAATCCTGTGGAACGAAATCGGCGCGCTCTTCCTCCTCCGGCGCGCCCCTCCGAGGGATAATCAACGCCATGCCGATACTGAGAGCGTCCGGGTTATCCAGGCCGTTGGCCTCCTGCAAAGCGTCCACAGAGACGCCGTAGTCCAGAGCGATGCCAAAAAGGGTATCCCCCGACTCCACCGTGTGCATCACCGGTGTGGGTGAGGGCGTAGGAGTAAAGGTGGGCGTGGCGGGGATGGGCGTCAAAACAACTTCGGCCATCTGTGTGGGCGCACCCTCAACTGAATCACCGGAAGGAACGGAGGAAGCCGGCGTGGGTGTGGATGTGGGGTAGGGCGTGACCACGGTCCCGCAGCCTGTTATCAGGACCAGGCATATCCACCCCCATCGTACGACCTGCTGCCAGATCCGGCTCACCCATCGCGTTTTCACATCCGAGGATTATACCACATCACCTGCAGAAAACAATGCAACTGACGCGGACGTCAAGCCTCGGCCTCGGCTTCCGCGACGATGTCGGCCTGACGGAGCGCCTCGGGATCCTGACCCGCCTGCCTGGCGGCCCGCCTCTCTCGCAGATAGAGCCCGCCCAATATCAGCCAGGGCAGCCCGATCGCCCCCAGCAGGTACGGTAGGGGCGAAAGCAGCGGCGCGCCGGAGAAGCGATCCAGGTTGAAGAGTATTAACGCCACGGAGGTCCACACCGTAAGGAAGTTGGGGAGTGCGTCTACGGAGTGGATCCAACCGGCGCCGGACTTGCGTTTGCGGGTGAAGGGCCAGAAGAGGTTGCTCCCCATGTGACCGGTCTGATCCTCTAGCACGTGCCCGGCAAA
>CAZCPK010000014.1:17557-20284 GCA_964500755.1 uncultured Anaerolineales bacterium | reverse complement strand
CCTAAGGGCTCGTAAAAGTATAACTTCCCGTGCGATTTCTGGGCAACACATGTAAAAAGTGTTTTGCACTTGAAGACCACGAGCCTGAAACGCTTTCCTGGGTTTCACGTATTTGGTCAGGTCATACAGTCGGGAAGTTATTTGTTAACCAACCCTAAGATCAGTCTGGCTCCGATACGGTGATCTCATAGATCAGCTCGGGCCGGGGTTGGCCCTTGATGTGCACGGGCGCCAACTCGGTCGCCTCGACGTGATCCTTGACGCGCTCGTACGTCGTCTGGCAGAGTAGGATGCGACCGGGCGGCGCGATCTCCTGCAGGCTGTGAGCCTTGTTGACGGTCGGGCCGACGACGGTAAAGTTGACCAGCGTCTGCGTCCCCACGTTGCCGACGATGGCGGGACCCGTGCTGATGCCGATGCCGAAATCCAGCCGTTGCCTCTCGGACAGTTTCTCGTGGAGTTTGGCGGTGGACTCCAGGATGCCGATGGCGGCGCGAACGGCCTTGAGGGCGTATTCGGGCTGGGGAAGAGGGGCGTTGAAGAACGCCATGACCTCGTCGCCCATGAACTTATCCAGCGTCCCTTCTTTGCCCAGGACGGCCTCGGTAGCCGTGGCGATGTGACTGTTTAGAATGGTGATCAATTCCTCCGGCGGCGTCTGCGCGCTGAAGGTGGTGAAGCCGCGCAGGTCGGCGAAGAGTACGGAGATGTTCTGGCGCTGTCCCCCCGGCTGGACGTTCTGCGGTTGGTGCAGGATGCGCTCGACGACGGGCGGCGCGACGTAGTGTTCGAAGAGACTGCGCAACTGCTCTCGCTCGCGTTTGCGCCGGGCCTCCACCTCTGCCAACAGACGGCTGTTCTGGATGGCTATCGCTGCATAGTCCGCCAACATGCTCAAAAGTTGCTGGCTCTGGGGAGAAAGCGGATGCGGCGTGCCCTGGTTGCTGACGGTCAAGGTGCCCAAAACGCGCTCCCCGATCTTCAACGGCGCCCGCATACGCCGATCGCG
Source organism: uncultured Anaerolineales bacterium (assembly GCA_964500755.1). Taxonomy (GTDB): domain Bacteria; phylum Chloroflexota; class Anaerolineae; order B4-G1; family SLSP01; genus G713. Next base: position 19,275 of record CAZCPK010000014.1, on the reverse strand, counting down.
GTTTTCCCGGGGGGATTTCTTAGGCTGTGGCGAAGATCCGTCCGTCTGCGAGTTCGCGCGTTGTTTAGCCACCCGCATGGCAGGTTCCCCTGTCTGGGGATCGAGGAGCACCAACGCACCCTCTTGGGCGTTGGTCAGATAGAGCGCCGCGGCCACGATGCGCTCTATCAGCTGCTCGCGCTCGCTCAACATGGCAACCGACTTGCTGACGTGATAGAGCGTGTTGAGCTCGCGTAGGCGCTGTCCCAGTTCTTCGTTCATGGATTGCAGGCGCAAGAGCAGGGCGTCTCGCTGTTGTTCCAGGCGGACGGTTTTCAGGACCCGGTCCATGGATTTTGTAATCTCTTCGACGGTGAAGGGTTTGGGGACGTAATCACGGACACCCAGGCGGAAGACCTCTACGGCGACGGCTTCCGATCCATACGACGTGATAAGGATGACGGGAAGGTCGACCTCTTCCTTATCAAGCGCGCGGAGGACGTCGATGCCGTTCATCCCGGGCAGTTCGTAGTCGAGCAGAATCAGGTCGGGGCGCTCCTTCAGTGCCATCTTGAGACCGCTCTCCCCGCTGTTGGCCATGAGAATCCCGTAGCCCCTCGGCTGCAGAACAGAGCGGTGCAGGAACTCCCGGATATCCGGGTTGTCGTCGATAACAAGCACGCATAGATCAACGTTTTCCATAATGGGTCAGGATCCCCTTTGTAAGGATACCCCTCTTTTCGTCTCGTCAGACATCGATTCCCCTCGTATTCCGTTGGAGAGCGCGTTGGCATCGACGCTTGGGCTCAGCGGTCGTCACCAACAAATCTCTCCTGCCAGGCGACACGGCGCCTGCATCAATTATAACCTTTTTATGACGATAACACAACCCGTGTGCGGAAAGGGCAAACGCAGCGGTTCTAAGGCTTGCTAAGGCCGCTCGGCTTTTCAATAGGGCCAAAAAGCCCTGCAGGGGCGGGCTACGTCGTCGGGCTGATCATGCCGCCGCCGAGAACCTCCTCTCCCCGGTAGAAGACGACGGATTGACCCGGAGCGGGCGCGCGCTGAGGTTCCGCAAACCGTACGCTTGCGCGTGCGTCGGGCAACAGCGTGACCTCCGCTCCGACCAGGGGGGCGCGGTAGCGTACGCGGGCCTGCGCCGTGAAGACGTCGGCGGGCGGTTCGCCGGTGGGGAAGGTGACGTCGTGGAGCGTGCATCGCTCGCGCAGCAGCCGCTCCGCCGGGCCGACGACCAGCGTGTTGTCGGTGGATCGCAGCGCCAGCACGTAGAGACGTTTGCTGGAGGCGACGTTCAAGCCGCTGCGTTGACCGACGGTGTAGCGGGGCAGGCCCTGGTGCTCGCCCAGGACGTGTCCGCTCTCGTCGACGATGGGGCCGGGCTCCAGCGCCTCGGGGCGGCGGCGGGCCAACAGCTCCCGGTAGTTGCCGCCGTTGAGAAAGCAGAGGTCCTGGCTGTCGGGATGGTCGGCGACCACGAGGTTAAAGCGGTGGGCGAGCGCCCGGATCTCGGCCTTGTCGACGCGGGCGCCAAGCGGTAAACGCAGGCGCTGGAGGATGGGTTGCGTCAGACGGTAGAGCATGTAGGACTGATCGCGGGCTAGACTGGCGGCCTGCAGCAACCTCGTCGGTCCATCGGCGTTGCGCTTCAGGCGCGCGTAGTGCCCCGTGGCGATCCAGCGTGCGTCGCAGCGGTCGGCGGTCTCCCGCAACGCGTCGAA
>CAZCPK010000014.1:0-17547 GCA_964500755.1 uncultured Anaerolineales bacterium | reverse complement strand
TTGCAGTAGACGCAGGGATTGGGCGTGAGTCCTGCGGCGTAAGCGTCCAGGAATGGCGTCACGACCTCCTCGTAGAAGCGCGCTCGGTAGTCCAGGACGTGCAGGGGGACGTCGAGCTGCTGCGCGATGCCGCGCGCTCTTGCGGTGGAATCCGGAGGCGCGGTGGTAAAAGGGGCCTGCCAGAGCTGCAGGACGACGCCCTCCACGTGGAATCCCGCCGCCTGGAGCAGGGCCGCGGCGACGGCGCTGTCCACGCCGCCGCTCAGCCCGACGACGACGCGGCGCTCCTCGTCGGTTGTGAACGTCTGTTCGCGGTCCTTTCGTCTTGATGCCTGCACTACCTCTCCCTTTCGCCGTCGCCGACCTCTTACCTTGCGGAAAAAACGTCTCCAGCCAAAAAGTGGTTGACTTTTTTTTAATTCTACTCTACCATGTTAGTAAATCAACTACATCGCACAAGGAGAGGAAATATGAATGAGCAGAACGTTGTTCCCCCGGAGTCCGAAGTGACACATGAGACAGAAGTTCCACCCCAGGACGTTGTTCCTACAGATGAGGATAAGCTGTGGGCTTTGTTGAGCTGGATCTTTACGCCGCTCGTGCCGCTTATTGTCCTGCTGCTGGAGGATAAAAAGAAGCGCCCATTCATCAGGTACCACGCGATTCAGTCTTTGGTGCTGGGTGCATTGATCACGGTTTTATCCGCCGTCACTGCAGGCTTTGGCTGTCTGGTACTCTGGATTCCCTGGATCTACGCGATCTATCTGGGGATTCAATCTTACAATGGTAAGATGGTCGAGGTCCCAGTGCTCACTGATTTTGTGAAGAATCAGGGCTGGATCTAAGAGCGATCGTGCCCCCGTCCTTTCTTTGAGAGGACGGGGGCTTTTTGTTGGATCTCTCTGGCTTCACGGTTCGGTTGTGCTTTAGCGACGTGTGGGTGTAGCTTCTGACTCCGGAGGTCTCTTGGTGACAAAATCTCCCCTGGAAGGACGGTACGCGTACGGTTCCCCCGTCCCGGAAAAGCCGGAAAAAGTCAAGATCGTGGCGATATTAACGTTGATCAGCGGCATTTCCAACGCCCTCGGCGCCCTGATCGTGACGGCGACCATCGTCATTGGCTCCTTTGGTCTGGGCCTCTTCTGCGCGCCGGTGGCGTTGTTACCCCTCGTCTTGGGTGTCTTTGAACTTATCTACGCCGCGAATTTGCTGGCAAATCCCCCCAGGCCCATGCAGCCCTCGTCAGTCCTGGCGATCCTGGAGATCTGTGCGATTTTCTATGGCAACGCCATCTCGTTGATTGGCGGTGTCCTCGCGCTGATCTTCTACAGCGATCCCGAGGTGCAGTACTTCTTCGCCGCGTTGAACGAATAGCCGACACACCGAGTAACCGTGTCCAGGCGTTTAGATTGAGGTGGGCTGCGGTGAAAGAATCCGCGGCCATTTTTTACAAGTCGGCAACGTTTCACCGGATTGAGTAGATGAAACGGATGGGTTGGAAATCCGCTCGATCCGGTTTATCCGTTGATCTTACTCAAGCGACACTCTCCGCGTGGCTGTCTCCCGGCTGTCCCTACTTTGACGCGCGTGATTTTGACGCGCGTCCTCTCCGTGGTATACTCCCAAGCTGTTTGGATGATCTGATGTCTGAGATTTCATGTTTGCTACCGGCTGTGGGTTATCCATCGCCGCCGGTAGGGACGCGATTAGAAAGGTGAAGATGGCTCTGCGGCCTAAGCGCTGGCAGTTCACGCCCCCGGCGCCTCCGGCGCTCTTTGAGCGGTTTCCCTCCTTGCATCCGTTGGTCGTACAGGCGCTCTATGGGCGCGGCCTGTCGGCGGAGGAAGAGGTGACGCATTTCCTGGCACACACCTTGCCCTCCGACCGGCCCTTCGATCTACCCGGGGTGCAGGAGGCCGTGAAGGTCATCCGGCAGAATATCGAACGGAACGTTCTTATCGCCGTCTACGGGGATTACGACGCCGATGGGGTCACCGCGACGGCGCTGATGGTCCAGACGCTGACCGCGTTGGGTGCTCGCGTGCAGCCGTACATTCCGGATCGGCACGCTGAGGGCTACGGACTCAACGACGCGGCGCTGCGGGAACTCGCCGCCGCCGACGTGGGGCTGCTGCTCACCGTCGACTGCGGCATCCGCTCGGCAGCGGAAGTAGCGCTGGCGAAACGCCTGGGTATGACGGTCATCGTCACCGATCACCATCACCTGGGAGAGGACCTGCCGCCGGCAGCCGCCGTCATCAACCCCCGCCGGGAGGACAACGGCTATCCTTACCGCGACTTCGCCGGTGTGGGCGTCGCCTACAAGTTGGCTCAGGCGCTGCTCCGGGCCAATCGGGAAGTTCCCCTGAAGCAGACGCGCGACGCTCTGCATCGACGCGAACTTCTGGACCTGGTGGCGTTGGGAACGGTGGCGGATCTGGTGCCGCTCCTCGGCGAGAATCACGTTCTCGTCCGTGAGGGACTCGAGGTTATTAATGAAGGGCGTCGCCCCGGCCTGGCGGCGTTGATGCAGGTACTGGGTATCAAACCGGGCGAGGTGCGGGCGTCGACTATCGCTTTCACGCTGGCGCCGCGCCTCAACGCGGCCGGTCGCCTCGCGGACGCGAGGACGGCCTACGAGTTGCTGCTGGCGTCCGATTTCGAACAGGCGCTGGGATTGGCCCGGACGTTGGAGGAGTTGAATCGGCGCCGTCGCGATTTGACGTCCTACATCCAGTTGCGCGCTCGGACGCTGTTGATGGAGGAGGCCGGCGAGGGGGAGATCGCCGTGGACCCGCTGCTCTTCGTCAGCGCGGACGACTTTCACGCCGGCGTGGTAGGCCTGGCGGCCGGTCGGCTTGCCGACGAGTTCCACCGTCCGGCCGTGGTGGTGGAGAAAGGTCCAACGTTCTCGCGTGCCTCGGCGCGCTCCATTCCGGGATTTCACATCGCCCGGGCGCTGGATCAGCTGGGGGAGCTGCTGGAACGTTACGGCGGTCACGCCGGCGCGGCGGGCTTCACCGCGCGGACCGAGCGGTTACCCGAAGTGAAGCAACGCTTGATCGCGCTGGCTCGCGCGTCATTGGACGAGGTGGATCTGCAGCCCGTGCTGCAGGTCGACGCTGAGGTTCCGCTGCACGAGCTCTCCTGGGAGGTGTTGGACGCCCTGGACGTGCTCTCGCCCTTCGGCTGCGGCAACCGTCGGCCCGTCTTCGTCAGTCGAGGGCTGCGGGTGCGCTACGCGCGCACGGTGGGCCGTGAGGGGCGGCATCTCAAACTCCGCGTCATGGACGAGCGGGGCAAGTCGTGGGACGTGATCGCCTTCCGACAGGGCGCGTGGCTGGGGCGATTGCCGGACACTATTGACCTGGCGTATCATCTGGAGCGCAATGAGTGGAACGGTCGCGTGTCGCTTCAGCTGAACGCCCAGGATATTCATACCTGGGAGGGATAGCATCGTGACAGACATGGAAAACGCGCAACGCGCCTTTGCAACGTTGGGAGAGTTCCTCGAAGAGGACGAGTGGTATCCACAACGAATGATCGATCGTTACATCTATCGCATGGGTTTCAGTGGCGAGCATGGGCGAGTGGCGTGCTTTGCCCAGATCCGGATGGAGCTGGAGCAGTTCCTCTTCTACGTCATGGCGCCGACGAAGGCGGCGGTGGAGCAGCGGCTGCGTGTGGCGGAATTTATCACGCGCGCCAATTACGGCCTGCGCATCGGCAACTTCGAGCTGGACTTTCGAGACGGTGAGGTGCGCTATAAGAGCAGCCTCGATTTTGAAGGCGTGGAACTGACCCCGGCGCTGATCAGAAATGCCATCTACCCTGCCGTGCAGACGATGGACCGCTATCTGCCGGGACTGATGAGCGTCATTTATGGCTCTACCTCGCCCGAGGAAGCCATTGCAGAGATCGAAGGCGGCTAGACTGTGTCGAATCCGCCTGGAAGAGAGACCGTCGTCGTCACCGGCGAACAACTGACGTTGGAGGACGTCGCCCGGATCGCCGACGGCGCCGCAGCCGAACTGGCGCCGCAGGCCGTCGCGGCGATGGAGCGCTCCTGGCAGGGCGTGCAGACCCTGCTGGAGCGGGGCGAGATCGCCTACGGGATCACGACGGGCTTCGGAGCCTTCAAGGGCCGTATTATTCCGCGTCGCGAGGTCGCCGCGCTCCAGCGCAATCTCGTCTTGAGCCACGCCGCGGGCGTGGGACCGCTCCTCGACGAGCGGACGGTGCGCGCCGTCATCGCCGTGCGCGCCAACACCCTGGCGATGGGGCACTCGGGCATCCGACCGGCGGTCGTGGCGCGTCTGCTCCGGCTGCTCAACGCCGGCGTGGTGCCCTGCATTCCCGCGTACGGCTCCCTGGGCGCCAGCGGGGATCTGGCGCCGTTGGCGCACCTGGCCTGCGTGCTGATCGGCGAGGGGGAGGCGCTGTATCGGGAGGCGCGGCTGCCCGGGGGTGAGGCGCTGGCGCGGGCGGGCATCGAGCCGGTGACGTTGGGACCCAAGGAAGGTCTGGCGCTGATCAACGGCACGGCGGTCACCGCGGCGCTGGGCACGCTGGCGACGTTGCGGGCCGAGATCATCACCCGTACCGCCGACGTCGCGGGCGCGCTCTCGGCGGAGGCCCTGTGGGGCACCCCGGCGGCCTTCGACGCGCGCATTCACCTCGTCCGCCCGCACCCGCGTCAGGTCGACGTGGCGGCCTACCTGCGGCGGATCCTGGCGGGAAGCACCTTCCTGCGCCCGCACGATCCCCGCGACATCCAGGACGCCTACAGCCTGCGCTGCATCCCTCAGGTGCACGGCGCCGTACGGGATACCGTGGCCTACGCCCGGTGGGCGCTGGAGATTGAGCTCAACGCCGTCACCGACAATCCGCTGCTCTTCTTCGACGAGGACGAGGCGCCGGAGATACTCTCCGGCGGTAATTTCCATGCGGAGCCCATCGGCCTGGCGCTGGACTACCTCAAGCTGGGCTTGGTGGAGCTGGCGAACATCAGCGAACGCCGCACCGCCCGGCTCGTCGACGAGTCGCTCAGCAACGGGCTGCCACCGTTTCTCACCCGTCACGGCGGCCTGGAGAGTGGCTTTATGATCGGGCAGTACACGGCGGCGGCGTTGGCCTCGCGGAACAAGGTGCTGGCGCACCCGGCGACGGCGGACACGATCTCCACCTCCGCCAACACCGAGGATCACGTCAGCATGGCGACCAACGCGGCTCACGATACCCACGCGGTGCTGGAAAACGTCGAACAGGTCGTCGCTATCGAGTTGCTCTCCGCCGCTCAGGGCGTGGACTTCCGCCGGGAGCAGCTGGGCGAGGGCGCGACGCTGGGACCGGGCACGGCGGCGGCCTACGCGCTGATCCGGGAGCACATCGACTTCCTGGAGCACGATCAGCCGCTGGCGCCCTTGATCGAGAAGATGACGGACCTGGTCCGGAGTGGGGCGCTGGTCGACGCGGTGGAAGAGGCGCTGTAGCGATGCGGGCGTTGGTAACGGGCGCCACGGGCTGCGTCGGCGCAAACGTCGTCGCGGCGCTGTTGGCGCGCGGGCACGAGGTCCGCGCGATGCAGCGGGAGACGTCACCCCTGGAGGCCCTGGACGGGCTGGCGCCGGAGATGGTGGTCGGCGACGTGTTGGCGCGGGAGACGCTGGAGTCCGCCATGGACGGCTGTGCCTGGGTCTTTCACGTCGCCGCTGTCTCCCAGTACTGGCGCCACGGCGTCGACCTGATCTACCGGGTCAACGTCGAGGGCACGCGGACGGTGCTGGCGGCTGCGCGGACGTGCGGCGTGCGGCGCGTGGTCTTCACCAGCTCGGCGGCTGTGCTGGGCGTGCCGGAGACGCCCGGCGCGCGCCTCGACGAGACGGCGACGTTCAACCTGCCGCCCGAGCGGTTTCCGTACGGGCACAGCAAGGTCCTGGCCGAGGGCGTCGTGCAGGAGGCCGTCGCCGCCGGCCTTGACGTGGTGATTGTCAATCCCGTCACCGTCATCGGCGCGCGGGACGTCGGCTTTGTCGGTGGTGAGATCCTGCGGCTGGCCCGGGAGGGCAAGCTGTTGGCTGCGCCGCCGGGGGGGATGGGCGTGGTCTCGGCGCGGGCGGTGGGCGAGGGACACGTGCTCGCCGCCGAGCGCGGGCGCACCGGTGAGCGTTACCTGCTTAACGGGGAGAACGTCACGCACCGCGCGCTGATGGAGATCGTCGCCGAGGTGGTGGGCGTCCATTCGCCCCGGCTCGTCATCCCGCGACCGCTTATGCAGGCGTCGGCCTTTCTGCTGGATGCATGGAATTGCGTCGGGCCTGGCGGCGCGTTGATGGACGGCAATCAGGCGCGCCTCAGCGCGCGTCCGATGTACTTTGATGGCAGCAAGGCGGAGCGGGAGCTGGGCTTGTCCCGCGTATCCGCCCGCGAAGCTGTAGAAGAGGCCTGGGCTTGGTACCGGGCCATGGATCTTTTATAAATGTATCTGGATCGCTATTCGTATAAACGCCGTCGTCACCGCCGCCGTTCACCGCTGTGGCGCATTCTATTGCTGTTTATTCTCAACGTTATCGGGATTGGCTTTCTCTATACGATCTACTTCGATCCCTCGACGGTGCCTGCGCTCAATACCCCCACGCCCATGCCGACGCCGACGCGGTCGGCGGTCTCCTTCGCGGCGGAAGCCGAGGAGCACTATTGGATCGGGGATCTCGACGCCGCTATTGACGCCTACCGTCAGGCGCTGGATCTGACTCCCGATGTTCCGGAGCACCACGTCGCCCTGGGACGATTGCTCGTCTTCCGGGGGCATCCGGAGCAGGGACTGGACATGGTGCGGTTGGCACTGCGCCTCAATCCAGATCACGCCCGCGCCTGGGCGCTGCGTTGTCTGGCCTACGATTGGCTGGAGATGCCCGAGGAGGCGTTGAACAGCTGCGAGCGTGCCATCGCCTTGGATCCGGCGCTGCCCGAAGCGTATGCCTATCGCGCCGAAGCCTACATCGACCTGGGGAATTGGATTCAGGCCAATAATGACGTCGATAAAGCGCTCCAGCTGGCGGAAGCCAATGTCGATGTGCTGCGCAACGCGGGCTACGTCTCCGAGGTGCAGGGGAACTACTCGCAGGCCATCGAGTACTATCGTCAAGCGCGGGAGCGTCATCCGGCGCTATCGCACATTCTGTTGGCCGAAGGGCGCAACTACGAGGCGTTGAACAACTATCAGCGGGCCGAAGAACTCTACCTGGAGGCGACCCGCCGCGATCCGGGCAGCGTCGCCGCCTGGGACACGTTGGGCTGGAGCAATCTGTTGCAGGGCGAGTACGACGAGGCTCAGGAGTATCTCAACGCTGCGTTAGAGCGCGATCCCAACTACTGGCGGGCGCTGGGCCACCTGGGCACCTACCAGTTCCAGCAGCGGAACTACGAGGACGCGATTCCGCGCTTCGAGAACGCCCTGCGGTACGGGGAGGGCGCCAGTCGCCGCCGGACGGTTCAGTTGGACGTGACGCTGGAGCCCACGGGGCAGATTGGCGACGCGCCGACCGGGGAGGTGCTGGCGACGGGGGCGTTTCTTCACCCGGCCGACGTCACCTATCCCATGCGGGCGATGCTCAGAGGCACCGAGAATTACGCTACCATCGAGGGCTACGCGCGGTTCACGCCCCTGGACGGGCAGTACCGGATTGTGCTGGAAGGGGTGCCCAATCCGCCGGCCGATCAGGTCTACGTGGGCTGGTTTCGCAGGCTGCGTACGCCCGAGCGGACGCTGGTGCATACGCCCGTCCTGACGCCGGATCGGGAGGGGCGTATCGAGCTGAGCGACGTCACCGGCTCGGTCTTCGGTCCGCCCATCGAGTACTATTACACGCTGGGAATCAGCCACTACTTCCTCGATCAGTGTGACCAGGCGATGCCCTACATCCGGGTGGCGCTGCGCATCGATCCCAACGATGCCAACGCCTTGCAGACCCTGCAGCTCTGTGGAGGCTAAGGTGCGGTGATGCCTCGATCGTCACGATGCCACTCGTTCGGCGCCTGGCGGCAGGTGATCGCCGTTGGGGCGCTGGTGCTGGCGTTGGCCTGGCTCTATCGCCGCCTGCTCGTCGGGCGCGTCCTCGCCGGTGGGGATCTGCAGAGCTATTTCTTTCCCTATTGGTGTGCGGCTGCGCGCGCTGTTCAGCGCGGTCAGTTGCCGCTCTGGAATCCCCACCTCTTCGCGGGCGCGCCACTGCTGGCGAACTCGCAGGCCGGCGTCTTCTACCCGCTCAATTGGCTCTTCTGGGCGCTCTCCGGCACGGGTTTGCCCGCTCTGACCCGCTCTCTCCATCTGAGTGTGCTGCTGCACCTGGCGCTGGCGGCGCTTACTCTCTGGTGGCTGGCGCGCCGGCTGGGGGTGGGGCCCTGGGGCGCGGCGCTGGGCGGTCTGCTCTACGCGGGCGGGGGCTTCCTGGGCGTCCACGTGGAGCACCTCAACCAGCTGCAGGGCCTGGCGTGGCTGCCGCTGGCGTTTCTTCCACCCCATTCCTCCGAAGCCACGCCGCTGCCCTCGCCCCTCAGCGTCCTGGCGCTAACGATGATCCTGCTGACGGGTCACACACAGACCGCCTTCATCGCCGCCGTCGGTCTCGTTGTCTTCTACGTTACACTTTACGTTTCACGCTTCACGTTTCACACAGCACGTCTCCTTCTCTCCTTGCTGCCTTTCACTTTCGCCGGTGTGATCGCCGCCGCGCAGTTGCTACCGACCTTCGAGCTGGCACAACACTCGCTGCGGGCCGGCGGACTGCCGTGGCGCGAGGCCGTCTCCTTCTCGCTGGTGCCGTGGACGGCGCACCGGACGTTCCTGCCCGCCTACCTGGTCGCGCCCGTGCTGCCGGAGGCCGTGGCCTACGTCGGCGTGCTCGGGCTCCTGCTGGCGGGGTGGGGCGCGTGGCGCGCCTGGCGCACCCGGCGCGAGCGCCCGGTCCTGTTCGCACTGCTGGCGGTGGGCGGCGTGGGGCTCTTTCTGGCAGTGGGCGGTTACAATCCTCTCTATCTGCTCGCCGCGCGCCTGGGACTGCCCGGCGTGGTGCAGTTTCGGGCGCCCGCGCGCTATTTGGCGCTCACCACGCTGGCGCTGGCGCTCCTGGGTGGGGCGGGACTCTCTCTCCTCTTCTCACGCATCGCGCAGCAGGTGTCACATTTCACGCCTCACGTCTCACTCGTTTCTGGTAGCCTCGCCTTTATCGTCGTCGCCCTGGTGTTTGCGGAACTGGCCTTCGCCGCCGAAGCGCTGCCCCACGCCGACGCGACCGCCGCCCGTGCCTACAGCGACCTGCGTCCGGCGACGGCGCACCTGGTCGCCGGGGCGCGCGCTGATCAGTCCGAGGGCAGGCCGCCCGGTCGCTTTCTCAGCATCTCCAAGCTGCTCTTCGATCCGGGCGATACCGGGGAGATCGAGACGCTCTACGCGCCGGTGCTCTCCCCGGACGCGCTCTGGCACTACTTCGTCGCCGCCAAGGCGCGCGAGGTGCTCTCGCCCAACCTGCCCCTGGCCTTCGCCGTGCCCGCCGTCGACGGCTATGACGGAGGCCTGCTGCCGCTCCGACACTACGCTGCCTTCAGTCGCCTGCTGCTGCCCGGCGGCACCGTGGACGGACGGCTGCGCGAGAACCTGACGGCGCTGCCCGAGGAGCGCTGGCTCTCGCTGCTGGACGTGCGCTATCTGATCACCGACAAGACCGCCGATACGTGGGTCGACGGCGTCTTCTACGACCGGCGGTTTCAGCCTGTCTTGACGGAAGGCGCGACGCTCGCCCCCGCCTGGCTCCCGGAGGAGTTCGCCGCCGACGCGCTGCACCTCTTCTACACCGGCGCCGGGAAGATGACGGTGACGTTGCAGGACGGGTCGGTGGTGGAGCGCGCGCTGACCGAGGGCGACGGCGCGGCCCCGGCGGCGCTTACCTGGAGGACGGCGCAGCCGGTGACCGACCTGGTCTTTCACGGCGGCGCGGAGGGTCTGACGCTCTCCGGGGCGACGCTGGTCGACGCGCGGACCGGCGCCTTCTTCCCCCTGGTGCTCTCCGGGCGCTTCCGGCTGGTGCACTCCGGCGACGTCAAGCTCTACGAGAACCTGGCGTCGCAGCCGCGCGCCTTCCTGGTCACGCGGGCCCGGTGCGCGGTGGACGACGACGCGGCGCTGGCGGCGATGACTGCGCCGGACTTCGATCCCCGGACCGAAGCGATCTTGAGCGACTGCGCGGGTTTTTCGCCGGTAGATCTGGGACCGGCTGCGCCCGCGGCCTCCGTCGAGGTGGTGGACTACGCCCCGCAGCGGGTGGTGGTCGAGGTGCGGGGGGCGCCGCGGAGCGCGCTCGTGCTCGCCGACGCCTGGTACCCGGGGTGGTCGGTGGAGATCGAGCCGCTGAGTGGCGGCGGTGCGCTGTTGCTTGAGCCGCACTTGCTGCGTGCCGACCTGCTCTTCCGGGCGGTGCCTCTCATTCCCGGCGATTGGCGGGTCACCTTCCGCTACGATTCGCCTCTCGTGGTCATTGGTGGTATCCTAAGTGGTGTAGGGGTGCTGGGTTGGTTGGGGTATGCCTGGATCTTGTATCGTCAGGAGGGGATGATGTGGAGAGCGGAACGCGAGACCTGATCGTCCGGGGGGTGGCGGCGGCCAAAAGCGGGGCCCGAGACGAGGCGCGCTTCTACCTGGAGTGGGCGTTGCGGCGCGGCGACGCCGACGAGACGCAGGAGCAGACGATCTACCTCTGGCTGAGCGAGGTCTACAAGGATCCGGCGAAGAAACGCGACTGTCTGGAGGAGATTCTGGCGGGGAACCCCTATCATCCCCAGGCGCGGCGCAAGCTGGCGCTCCTCGACGGGCGTCTGGATCCCGACGACGTCATCGACCCCGACCGCCTCCAACCGCAGGAGGAGACCCAGCGCTCGCTCTGTCCCGTCTGCGGCGGCCCGCTCTTCTTCTCGCCCGACGGCAGCCTTCAGACCTGCGAGCGGTGCGGCTGGCGGACAGGCGACCCCGTCCTGACAGGCCGGTCCCCCGCCGACTTATTGGCCGAGGGCCTCGCTGCCGCGAAGGCCGGGCGCGCCGACGAGGCCCGGCGCGCTCTCGAGGTGGTGACGCAGCACGCTGAAGCTGTCTCCCAGCAGAAAATGCAGGCCTGGCTCTGGCTCAGCGGCGTCTATCAGCGCACCGCGCGCCGACGTGCGGCGTTGGAGGCCGTGTTGGCGCTCGATCCCCAGCACGCAGTCGCCCGGGCCGGGTTGGAGCGGCTGCAGACGGCAAGCGCGACCGCTGCTCTGGAGGCGAACGAACTGGAGGCGCGGCGCATGGTCTGTCCCATGTGCGGCGGGAAGCTGGTCGCCGACGCCGGCAAGGTCCGCTGCACCTACTGCGGCTATCAGAGCACGCTGCTGGACGCGATGAAGCGCGGCGTGGTGCGCGACACATCCGTCGACGAGCAGGACTTCGCCCTGACGCTGGCGACGAGCAAGGGGCACGCGCGTCCCGTTGGCATGCGGTCGCTCGCGTGCGAGACGTGCCGGGCCGACTTCCTGCTGGGGCCGGGGGTGCTCTCGCTGACCTGTCCCTACTGCGGTTCCTCCTACGTCGCCGAGACCGGAGAGGAACGCACGTTGATCACGCCCGAGGCCGTGCTTCCTTTTGCGGTCGACCACGACGCGGCGCGCCGGGCCTATCAGCGGTGGCTCGACGCGCACACCGAGCGCGCCCAGGTGACCAGCGGCGACGTCTACGGCCTCTTCTTGCCCGCGTGGACCTTCAACGTGGGCGGCATGCTCCACTGGCGCCGGGGTACGCCGGGCGCGGGTTGGAAAGGCACAGACGAGCCCGAGCTCAAGATCTCCTTCAGCGGCGGCCTGCACCTGGATATTGAGGACGAAGTCGAGGCGGGGCGCCTGGAGACGGGCGAGCAGGCCGTCGACGTCGACGACCTGCTGATCGCAGCCAGTCACACACTCCCGGCGGGCCTGCTGACCGTGCTGGAGGACTACGAGATGGCGGGACTCGAACCCTATCGGCCCGGACAGCTCTCCGATCGACCCGCCGAGGCCTACGAGATCCCCGTCTCCGACGCGTCGCTGGCAGCGCGGCAGCGGGTGCTGCAGACCTTCCGTAAGCGGATGCCGCCGGGCGTCACCCTGGACTCCTCGCAGATGCTGATCTACGCCTACAAGTTGGTGTTGCTCCCCATCTGGGTCACCCGGTATCAGGTGGAGGAGACGTGTTATCGCGTCGTGATCAACGGGCAGATGGGGAGCGTGCACGGACAGACGCCGGGGGGCTGGTTCAAGAAGCTCTTCAAGGGATTTTTCGGAGGTTGATATGGTAGAGCGGTGGCCCTGTTATCTGTCGCTGCTGGAGAGCGGTGCGCTGGCGGAGCGGGTGGCGACCGCGCGGGCGGCGCTGCGCGACTGTCACCTGTGCGGTAACGACTGCGGCATCGACTGCACCGAAGAGGTCGGTCCGTGCCGGGTGGCGGAGACGGCCTACGTCGCCAGCTACGGCCCGCATCTGGGCGAGGAGGATGTGCTGCGCGGTCGGCGCGGCTCCGGGACGATCTTCTTCTCCGGCTGTAACCTGCACTGCGTCTACTGTCAGAATTATGACATCAGCCAGCGATTGGCGGGACAACCGACGCCGCCCGAGGAGTTGGCCCGCATCATGCTGACGTTGGAAGCGCGGGGCTGTCACAACGTCAACCTCGTCTCGCCCAGCCACGTGGTGCCGCAGATCGTTCAGGCGTTGATCATCGCGGCGGAGGAGGGCCTGCGGCTGCCGCTGGTCTATAACACCGGCGGCTACGACGCGCCCCAGGCGCTGGCGCTCCTCGACGGCCTCGTCGACATCTACATGCCCGACATGAAGTACGCCGATCCCGACGTCGGGCGGCAGCTCTCGGGGGTCGCGGACTACCCGGCGGTCAACCAGGCGGCGGTCAAGGAGATGCACCGGCAGGTGGACGATCTGGTGGTGGATGAAAAGGGGCTGGCGCGGCGCGGGTTGCTCGTCCGGCACCTGGTGCTGCCGGAGGGGCTGGCGGGCAGCGCCGAGATCGCGCGTTTCCTCGTCGCGGAGGTCTCGCCGGAGACGTACGTCAACGTCATGGCGCAGTACCGGCCCGCCTACTGCGCGGGCGAGCATCCCCCGCTGGATCGTCCGGTGACGCGGCAGGAGTACCGTGAGGCGGTCGAGGCGATGCAGGAGGCGGGGGTGCACCGGTTTGATCGGCGGTGAATTCCCTATAACATGCATCAGGTCCCATGTCGCAGGGATGTAGGAGAATGCTGAGCGTTTCGCGGTTTGTGGTGGGTACACAATGTCTTAGGAAGGAGGTAGGTATGTCGAAGCGTTTCGCGTTGATACTGATTACGGGTGTCTCGATACTTGTCCTGCAAGCCTGCACGTTCATGGTGTCAAAGAGTACACCGACGCCAACCGAAACACCCGCGCCAACGAATACCCCCACGCCGACGGACACGCCCACGCCTACGCCTACACCCACGTGTGAGACGCATACTGCGTCTGTTGCGCTGACGGCTTCCGCTGAGCGTATCGCGGTCGGCGACACCGTAAGCGTCACCGTGACGCTGGAGAATCACGGTTGTGTGGCGTTGGGGATGCCGCAGTATCGACTCACTATCGAGCCCGGCGACATCTTCGCGCAGACCGGCTCGGAGCCCGTGGTGCACTATCTGTCGGTAGCGCCGGGACAGTCCGACGCGGCAGTGTTCGAGCTGGAGGCCGTTGCGAGCGGGCGAGCCAGACTGACGGCCTCGACCAGCTTCGAGGTCCACCTGGAGGACACGGGACCGGCCTACTGGGGCAGCAGTACGGGCGGACCGCTCTTCATTGAGGTCGCTCCCTAGAAGCCATTAGCCCTCCGAGGTCTCGGTAAGAGTGTTTTGAGTTGATGTACCGTTCTAAACCAACTGTTTCTACATTGGAAGATCGAGTTTTAGACCTCGGAGGTCTGAGGGATACAATCGCATATCGTCGCGCCGGGTCGCCCAGCCGTGAGGGCCCCGACGTCAGGAGAAAAATTCATGTTCTCTAGACTCTCGGACCGCTTCTACGCCTGGACCACAGGCCGACGGGTGCTCTCCGTCTTTGCGGCGCTGGCGCTCTTTATGGCGCTGACCCTGCCGCTGCTCAGCCGCATCTATCCCGCCGCCGATGAGATGACGTCCCTGGACGATCCCGTGTTCTACACGCCGACGGAGATCTACTCCATCGTCGACGCCTGGGGCGCGGACGGGCGCGCCTACCAGCTCGGCTTCCACCTGACGTGGGACCTGGTCTTTCCCGTGCTGGGCTTCCTGCTCGTCGCGCTCTCCCTCTCGTGGCTGCTCCGGCGCGGCGTCAGGCCCGGGAGCCACCTCCGGCGGCTGAACCTGCTCGCGCTGGGGACCGCCTTCGACCTGCTGGAGAACGTCTGTCTCGTGAGCATGATCGCGGTCCACCCGGCGCGCCCGGCGGCGCTTGCCTGGCTGAAGATGCTCTTCACCATGACCAAGTACGGCTTTGTGCTCCTGATCGGGCTGGCGGTGGTGATTGGGTTGGGCGCAGCGGCGATGAAGGGCTTCAGGGTTCAGGAGGGGGCGGGGGATGGCTAGCGCGCATGGTTGGGTTGCTTGTCATCGCAACGAGAGAAGTACCCTTCGATTGAAAGGTGAAGTTCTTCTGGACGAGAGCATACCCGGAGGAAAAATGAGCACGAGAGAAGACTTTATATGCGCCGTGTTGTGGGGTAACGCCGCCACCCGCGAGAAAGCAGAAGCCGTCGCTCGTAATTCTCGAGTAACCGTTCAGACCCAGGGAGCATTGGACACAGATTCACACGGATTCACACAGATTGAGGCCATCCACGAGCCTTACTGGGCACTTGAGGGAAAAAATCTGTGTAATCTGTGTTGATCAGTGTCCCATAGTTCAATCACCTGAACGTTTACATTCTCGAAAGTGTCCTTACGTGGCGTCCTATACCGCGACCGACTGTCGGTTGTGGGGGTATTTGTCCTACCAGCGAGTAAGCGCTGGTGGATCAAGTATCCCCAGGAGCATCCCAAATTGCTGGGACTGGACAAGGTCGTCGTGCACGTGACGACAGACCTTGAGGTCACAAGCCCCTGGACGCGGGGAGCCGTGGAGCCGGTTCTGTTAACCGCTCCTTGCGGCACGGAGTGTGGTGCATGTCCTCAGCACGGCAACAGGTGTCAAGGGTGTCCGGCTACGATTTGTTTCCGTGCTTTATTTTGAGGTTTTGTTGTGTCTACTGCTGACGGCTTTGGTGGGCGGTGCAGCCTTTCTCCTTGGCCTGATCATTCGCTCTGTTGGGTAGGTGGCTGGCGTGAGGGTATGCTGACCTAAGGGCTCGTAAAAATATAACTTCCCGCGCGATTACAGGACGATATGGGACAAAGTCGTTTTGCGATTGAAATAGGCGAGCCTGAAACGCTTTCCCGGGTTGCACGTATTTAATCAGCTCACACAGTCGGGAAGTAATTGGGTAACGAACCCTAAGTCTAGTAACGGGAAGGAGAAGCTGTTATGAAAAGGATACCTCTTGTCGTATTGGGAAGGGTCGTTGTCATGGGCTGCGCTGTGTGTCTGGCGCCCGTGGCGGAACGGGCGCAGCGCAATAGAGACGCCTTCGCCGAGCCAGCTTTGATACGCGCTCGCGGCAGGCGGGCGCCGAGCACGGCGTGATCACCAGCGACGTAGAAAATGAATCCGCTGATGCCGCCATCGCGATTACCGACGGCTTCGATATCTTTATTCCCGGCGAAAATTGAGATGATGCGCCGTTTCTGTCTTGATCATTGGAAGCGGCCGTGCGTTGCCCGTGGGGAGCCATGTCCCCCAGGCGTTTGAAGGAGGAGGCGTGATGGCGTACCGAGATCTCGTTGATGATTGGAAACGCGAGGAACAGCAGCCCTTCACCGGCTGGGATTTCTCCTATCTGGAGGGCCGGATGGACGAAGAGCAGCCGCCCTGGTCCTACCCGGAGCGCGCCGCGGCGTTGATGCGGCACGCCTCCGCCGTGCTGGATATGGGCACCGGTGGCGGCGAGCGGCTCCTGGCGCTGCAGGCGCATTGGCCGAAGAAAGTGGTGGTCACGGAGGCCTATCCCCCCAATGTGGAGCTGGTCGAGAAGCGCCTGGGACCGCTGGGCGTGGAGGTCGTCCGCGTCGCGTTGACGCGAACGGGCCTGCTGCCCTTTGAGGGCGGCGAGTTCGACCTGGTGTTGAACCGGCATTCCGGGCTCAACGGCGCCGAGGTCGCGCGCGTGTTGGCTCCCGGCGGCGTCTTCCTGACCCAGCAGATTCACGGGCTATGGGCCCAGGATCTGTTGGCAGCGTTTGGCGCCGTGCCTCAATGGCCCGATGATACACCGGATACCTATGTCCCCCGCTTGGAGGCCGCCGGGTTGGAGATCAAGACCAGGGAAGCGTGGCAGGGCCGGTTGATCTTTCACGACGTGGGCGCGCTCGTCTACTACTTGAAGGCCGTCCCCTGGCTGGTCCCGGGGTTTTCGGTGGAGACACACACGGACGACCTCATGCGGCTGCATAAACGCCTGCAACGTGAGGGACAGTTGATCTTTGCGGCGCGGAAGTATCTGATTGAGGCAGGTAAGGGCAAATAAGTAGCGTCGCGGCGCTTGGACCCATGTCCTGACGAGCGATGAAGTTGGAGTAACCACCATGAAATTCAGGAGTAAGATAGCCGGCCTGCTCAGCCTCTTTCGCTTCGAGCTCCCCTTCTTCGCCGGGGCGTGCGTTGTGGTGGGGGAGATGTTGGCCCTGGGGACGCTGCCGCCCGTCCGGGAGGCGCTCCTGGGATTCCTGAGCGTCTTCTTTATCTCGGCTGCCGCCCTCATCCTCAACGACTACTTCGATCTGGAGTCCGATCGCGTCAACGCGCCTCACCGTCCGCTGCCCTCGGGCGCGGTGACGCGGCAGGAGGCGCTCGGGCTGTCGATCGTGATCACCCTCCTGGGCCTGGCTGCCGCCTATGCCCTGAGCGTGCCGGCGTTGAGCGTCGCCCTGGGGGTGTGGCTCGTGGGCTTTCTCTATAACTGGCGGTATAAGCGAGTGGGGCTGTTGGGCAACCTGATGGTCAGCGTCTCGGTGGGCATGACGTTTATCTACGGCGCCGTCGCCGTCGGGCGGCCCTCGGCGAAACTGGTCTGGCTCTTCAGCGCCCTCGCCCTGCTTATCGACCTGGGCGAAGAGATCGCCGCCGACGCGCTGGACATGGCGGGGGACCGCGTCGCGCGGTCGAGATCCATCGCCATCGTGCACGGACAGGCGCGCGCCTTTCGGATCAGCGCAGCGCTGTTCGGGGTGGTCATCGTCCTGAGCGCCGTCCCCTTCGTCGTGGGCTGGTTGCCGTGGCTCTACTGCATACCGTTAGCCGTGATGGACGTCGTCATCCTCGGCTCGACCCTGCGTCTCTTGCGGCCCGATCCGCCCGGCAAGCTCGCCGATCGCGTCCGCGTCCTCCTCGACGTCAAGTCCCTC
>CAZCPK010000013.1:0-21353 GCA_964500755.1 uncultured Anaerolineales bacterium | reverse complement strand
GGTACCCCTTCACGCCGGCGGACACCCCCACGGCCCACTGGTCCTTTCTCTACACGCTCTTCGTCGCCGCCGTCTACGGGCTGACGGGACCGCATCCCCTGGCGATCCGCGTCGTGCAGGGGATCCTGGGCGGCGTGCTGTTACCGTGGACCGTCGCCCGGCTGACCCGCCGCCTCTTTCCCCGCCGGCGAGATCTGCCGCTGGTCGCCGCCGGGCTGGCGGCGGGCTACGGCTACTTCGTGTTCTACGCCGCTGCCTTGATGACGGAGACCTTTTACATCGTGGCGCTACTCTGGTCACTGGACGCCTCCCTGCGGCTCCAGACGCTGACCCTGGAACGTGGACACGTTCCCGCGTCTGCCGTGCTGAACCTGGGGGTGAGTCTGGGCGTCGCCGTGCTGCTGCGCCAGTCCATTCTCCCCTGGATGCCCGTCCTCTTCGTGTGGTTGCTCTGGCGGGGACGGCGTGCGGGACGTTTCGGCGCGACGTTGGGGCAGCTCGTGTCGGTGGGCCTTATCGTGCTCGCCTTTATCCTGCCCTGGACCTACCGTAACTACCGCGTCTACGGCGCCTTCCTGCTGCTCAACTCCAACACCGGCTACGCGATGTACTCCGCACAGCATCCCCTTCACGGCGCGGATTTCCAGGCGTTCACCGCCGCGCCGTTGCCTGAGGAGCTCTACGGTCGCAGCGAGGCCGTGCTCGACCGCGAATTACTGCGCCGCGGCTTCCGGTTCGTCCTTGAGGAGCCCGAACGCTATCTCCGGCTCTCCTGGAGCAGGGTGGGGGACCTCTTCGAGTGCTGGCCCAAGCCGGACACCTCCCTATTGCACAACGTAGGACGCATGGCATCCTTCGGTCCGCTGCTGCTCTTCATCTCCGGGGGGATTTGCGAGTTCGCGCGACACCCGGGTCGCTATCGCACGGACTCCCTCGCGCTGACGTTGCTGGGCCTCTTCGTCCTCTTCTACACGGTCCTGCACGTCCTGACCTGGGCCATGATCCGCTATCGCCTGCCGGTGGACGCGGTGAGCATGCCCGTGGCCGCCATCGCCGTCCAGAAGCTGCTGGTGACGCTGCGGCGACGGAGCGCGCACCTGATCGGGAATTCACGGTTGCGAAGCCAACCGTCCAGACGAGATAAAGTGAGTCCTACATGGAATTAAAGGAATACGTCCTGGTACTGAGACGCTGGTGGTGGTTGCTCCTGGCCTGCGTCGCTATCGCGGTCGTCGCTGCCTACATCGGCGTTCAGAACGAGCCTCGCATTTACGCGGCGACGACGACGGTGATGATCGGGCAGAGCCTGCAGAAAGCCAACCCCAGCAGCCAGGAGATCTACATCAGCCAGCAGCTGGCGCAGACCTACGCGGAGCTGGCCCGGCGGCAGTTGATTTTGGCAGGGGTGCGAGATGCACTGGGCCTCTCGTACACACCGTCGCCGTCCAGCGTCTCCACCCACCAGGTGCCCGGGACGCAACTGCTGGAGATCAGCGTCCGGGACGTGATCCCGGAACGCGCCCGCGCTATCGCGGACGAGGTCGCACGGCAGTTGACCCTTCAGGGACCGGAGGGCGGCGAGAATCAATCCCGCCGGGCGCTCATTGAGGAACAGCTCGCGACCCTGGAGGAGAATATCGTAGCGACCCAGAGGGAGATCGACCGCGCCCAGGAGGAGCTGGAGGCTGCCGGCGACGCCCGCGCCATCCAGCAGCATCAGGAGAATCTCGTGGCGTTGGAGGATAAGCTGTCCGTCTATCAGGCCAACTACGCGTCGTTACTCAGCACTATCCAGGGCGGGATCAACTTCGTCTCCATCATCGAGCCGGCGTCTATACCGACGCATCCCATCAGCCCTAACGTGGGACAGACGCTGATCCTGGCAGCCCTGACGGGATTGGTCGTCTCTGGCGGCGGCGTCTTTCTCATTGAGCTGCTAGACGACAGCCTGCGTACACCGGAGGAGGTGCAGCGCATCACCGACCTGCCCCTGCTGGGGACGACCGCCGAGTTCGGCGACGCCGGCTACGCGGACAAGCTCATCGCCCAACGCTCGCCGCTCTCTCCCATCACCGAGTCGTACCGAGTGCTACGGACCAATGTGCAGTTTGCGGGTCTCGACAGGCCGCTGGAGACGCTGATGATCACCAGCCCGGGGCCGTCGGAGGGCAAGAGCGTGACGTTGGCTAACCTCGCCATCGTGCTGGCCCAATCCGGAAAGCGCGTCGTCGTGGTCGATACCGACCTGCGCCGCCCGACGCTGCACAAGCTCTTCGCTCTCCCGAACGACGTCGGGCTGACCGACGCCATACTCACCGCCGATAAGCCCGTCACGGATTTCCTGCAACAGCCAGCGGGCCTCAAGAATCTCGTAGTGCTCACCAGCGGCGCCATCCCCCCCAATCCGGCGGAGACGCTCGCCTCGGAACAGATGAGCCGGGTGATCGAAGCGCTGCGCAAAGACGCCGACGTGATCCTCTTTGACAGCCCGCCCGCGCTTATCGTCGCCGACGCCGTCATCCTGGGCGCCAAGGTCAGCGGCGTGCTCATCGTAAACGACCTGGGGCGCACCCGCCGCAAGATGGCGCAGAAGGTGGTGGAGGTCCTGAAGCGGGGCCGGGTCAATACCCTGGGCCTGGTGCTCAACCGCGTGCCCCAGGCCAATGGGTACGGCTACTACTACGCGCACTACTACGGCAAATACGGCGACCACCAGGCCAACGACTGGGCGTGGTGGCAACGACTCTTCGGCTCGCGGAACGGGACCGAGGCGGGGCCAGAGGAGACCGAAGACGACGGTCTGCGGCGGACCACGCCGCCCCCAGAGACCGTCTCTACGGAGCACCCGCAGGAGGATGTCGCCGGGTAATCAGAGAGAGTGAACGCGTAGTGCAGGCCGGCAGGGAAGCCGGCCTGCAGATTGAGGCCATCCACGAGCCTTACTGGGCACTTGAGGGAAAAAATCTGTGCAATCTGTGTCGATCTGTGTCCTATAATTCAATCACCTGAACGTTTACACCGAAACAACCGCGACAGAGCATGTCCCTGTGGATCAGGCCAACGAGAAGGCCGCCAGGAGCCCGAGGATGACAAACTAAGCCGCAGGGTAGGGGACCTGTTGGTGTTCACAAGCCCTGCTCATTGGCAATGCAATATAAATTGCGGAAGAGAAGCGTGCCGGTCGCCAACGTCCGGGCGGTTCTAGACACCGGATTTCTTCAAGAAATCCGGTCTGAACAAACATAACCTAGATAAAGCGCCCGAGGTGCTTGTCCGGGCCCTACAATACCCCTGAAGAAATCGCCTGGTGCGAGCTCGTGCGCGGAGCAACGTAGCGCTCGGAGGCTCCAAGCAAGAGAGCATATGAGTTCGAGAGGTGCAGGTGCGCCGACCGCGCACATCTTGATCCGCCGGCGATCGATCGTCCCAGCGCCGCTCTCCCGCAGCGACCGCAGCACAACCGCGCGCTCGCGCCGAAAGACGTTGCGAGAAACACCTGTCAATATCCCAAATTCGGTCCTTTTGAGCACAAGTTTACATAATATATATAGTCGGAAGTTCATAACCGGCTCAAAGAGACGTTTTAGAGAACTGGGTCACGTCTCAATAGATCACGTCTCAATAGATCACGTCTCAAAATCCGGTTCCCGCCCACCGATTTACCCCTACGTTCGTCTCTGAACGCACGACTCGATAACCGGCAATGTATTTCTATGCACGTCGTCAACGCACCACTTACCTGCCCCCGCTATGCCCCCGCGGCCTCGATCACTCGCTCACCTTGAAACCTCCCCACCCTGTGATACAATATCCTTTGACTTGCCAACTGCAAACGCGATACGTTATTGGGGTATATTGCATAGCCTACTCAGGTGTGCAAATATAACTCATTTGTCATGCAGGGCAATTAGTGTTGAGCTTGATGTCGAATTAGGCAGGAGGATAAAATGCGAAAGACGTTAACCTGGGTCCTTGGTACGATGCTTATTGTGGGTCTGATCGGCGGGGCCCTGGTCGGAGGGTTTGTCGTGGGCCGCGCGTCTGCGACGGTGGCACCGTTGCAGACGCAGACAGAAGAGCCCATGACCCGGACGGGCGACGAGGACGCTGATAAAGAGAGCAACGCCGCTACGCCTCAACCCCCGGATAATGAGGACCCCCAGATCAATCAGGAGTTGGTCGAAGAGGTACTGGCGCTCCTGGAGAACGATTTCTACGGCGAGATTCCGGATGATCAGACGCTCACCCACGGAGCCATTCGCGGTATGGTACAGACGTTGGGCGATCCTTACACCTCGTTCATCGAGCCGCAGGTAGCAGATATTCTTCGCGAGGACGCAACCGGCTCCTTTGAGGGGATCGGTGCTACGGTACGTATGCGTGAGGACGGCTATCTGGAAATCGTCCAACCACTGCCGGACCATCCCGCCGAGGACGCTGGACTTCAATCCGGCGACCTGGTGATCGCAGTGGACGGCGAATCCATCGTTGGCGTCGGGCTCTATGAGGCCCTCAACAAGATCCGAGGGCCGGCGGATACCGACGTTACGTTGGAGATCGCCCGGCCCGGAGAGAGCGGCTCCTTCGAGGTCACCATCACCCGCGCGCGCATCAAGAATCCCATTGTGGAAGCCGAGATGCTGGAGGACGATATCGCCTATCTGCGCCTCACCGAGTTCAGCCGTACGGCGCGCGAGCGTCTGGAGGCCGAACTGCGCGAGTTGCTCAAAGAGAATCCGCAGGGGCTGGTCTTCGATCTCCGAGGCAATCCCGGCGGCTATCTCAATCAGTCCATTCAGGTCGCGGATCTATTCCTCGACAAAGGCCTGGTCGCCATTGAACGGGACAGTCGCGGGAACGAGCAGCGTTTCAACGCCCGCAACGGGGACATCGGCGAGGAGATCCCCATGTTGGTGCTGATAGACGGTGGAAGTGCCAGCGCCTCCGAAATTGTCGCCGGCGCCTTGGGCGACCGCGACCGCGCGATCCTGATCGGTCAACCTACCCTAGGCAAAGGGTCGGTGCAAATCCCTCACGATCTCAGCGACGATTCTCAATTACGCGTCACCATCGCCCGGTGGTACACGCCGGACGATACCTCGATTCACGAGTTTGGCCTGACGCCCGACATTGAGGTCCCCTACCCCAGCGATACACCCGTCGACGAGGATCCGCAGCTGGACCGGGCAATCGAATATCTCCGGAGCGGAGAGTAAGGCATGCGAGAGATCAAGACAGTTGCCACCAACCGCAAGGCGCGCCACGAATACCATATCGAGGACACCTACGAGGCGGGGGTTGCCCTGAAAGGATCCGAGATCAAATCGGTGCGAGATTCCCGCGTGAGTCTCAAGGAAGGCTACGTGATCCCCAAAGGCGACGAGCTCTGGCTGATGAACGTCCACATCGCGCCCTATGATCAGGCGGGTCTCTGGACGCACGACCCCACCCGTCCCCGTAAGTTGCTCCTTCATCGCCGGGAGATCGACCGTCTGATCGGCGAGGTGCAGCGACGCGGCTACACCATCGTCCCCTTGCGTATGTATATCAAAGGAAAGTACGCCAAGGTGGAAATTGCCCTGGCAAAAGGCAAGCGTCAATATGACAAACGCCGTACCATCGCCGAACGGGATCGCGAGCGCCGCGCACAGCGTGCCTGGAAGCAGTTCCAAGATCGGTAAGTCTCGATAAGTGCCCGGGGATTTCGAGGTCGGGATCGCTTGCCGTGTCTGGTCCGTCCTGGAACCGCTTCGTTTGCCGCCGCAATCCCGACGCGAGCTGTTTGACATCATCACCATCTGCGCTATAATGGCCCAGTGTCTTTCAAGAGTTAAGGAGTAATACGGATGCCGGATATACAACAAGAACAACTAACATCTATTGAAGATCTAGCCCCCAAGATGAAGTTAGAGGGCACTGTAACCCAGACCGAAATCTACGGGGCCTTTGTGGACATCGGCCTCGAACGTGACGGCATGGTGCACATTTCCAGATTGGCCCCTCGTCGCGTCAACAAGGTGACGGATAAGGTTAATGTGGGCGATGAGGTTACAGTCTGGGTCGTAGACGCGGACCCTGAAACTGGACGTATTGGACTGACCATGGTGGAGCCCCCGGACCTCGATTGGAGCCAATTGAAAGAAGGGCAGGTTCTTACGGGTCGCGTCGTGCGTCTAGAGAAATACGGTGCCTTTGTGGATATCGGCGCCGAGCGTCCGGGCCTCCTGCACGTGAGAGAGATGGGACGGGGATACGTCCGTCATCCCTCCGACGTCGTCAAGGATGGTGAGGAGGTTGAGGTACGTATTCTCAAGGTCAACCGCCGTAAACGCCAGATCGATCTGACGATGAACCTGGACTTGGAAGTGCCTCTCACAGAGGAGGACGAGGAAGAACCGTTCCTCTCCCCGATGGAGATGGCTTTCCGTGACGCCCAGAAGGATGCCAAGCGCAAGGGTCAGAAGCGCAAGCGGCAAGGACGCGGTTCTCAGAACGATATGGAAGATATCTTCCGTCGCACCCTTGAACGAAGCTGAAGCTAGAGAACATCAAGAGAGATGGCTAAATAGCCATCTCTCTTTTTTCCTTCAATAGATAGCGGCTTTTTTGGATTTTGTCGGGAGCGAGGGTCCCACTCCTCCAACAACGAGATTCCTCACTTCTTCGGAATGACAATCCCCCCACCCCCTGGTGGAATCCCAGAGGCCCTAGCGAGTGAGCGGTTTTGCACACACATGCATCGGAAATTTCCCTGTTAAAGCTCTTCCCTCGCCGTAACCAACCCTCTTCGCCGGGCTATTTCGCATAGCCTATCTTTTCTTTAAAGAAAGACATCGTACAGGGTACAGATTCTTGCCTATCTTTAAATGACTACGCGAAGTGTCACTGCTCTTCCTGAAACCGGAATCCGTGTCCGCGTACAGTAACAACGTAGTTACGGTCGGGATCTAACTCCGCCAAGCGCTCCCGCAGACGATAGACCAGCGCGTCCACCGCCTGATCGGTCACGCCACCGACGGCGTCCGGCCAGATCTCCTCGATTACCTCCTGACGTCTGACTACGTCACCCGCGTGATCGATCAACAAGGCCAAGAGCTGGAACTGCGCCGGCGAAAGCGGTGGATCCAGCTCGCGACGCCCCAGCGTTACCCGACGCGCGTCCAGATCGACCTCCAGCCCCTGACCTTGCCCGGAGGTCATCAGCCCGTCCAGGGGCAGCGTCGCATCCCCGGCCACAAAGCCCAAGCGCACAGAGGCAGCCAGTTTGATCTCATCTCCGTCCCGCAGGTGATACGGTTGTCCCCGCACCGGCTCGTCGTTGACCAGCGTGCCGTTCTTGCTGCCGAGATCCCGGAGGAAGTACCCCTCCTCGTCACGCTCGACACGCGCGTGGTATCGCGAGATCTGGCGCTCCAAGAAAACAACATCGCAGTCGGAGGCCCGCCCCAACGTCATCTGCTCCTTCTCCAATGGCCACCGTGTACCGGATAACGTACCATCGTAGATGATGAGCAAAGGCGCATCCTGTTTGACCATAAGATCACCAATTTCCTTGCAATGCTTGCAGCTGTATCCTTGACTTCCCCGCAAATAGGTCTATCATCCTAACCATGACCAAGCTACTGGATCCAGAAGTTGTCCTGAAGGAACGCTACCGTATCGTCGGTCCCATTGGACGTGGTGGTATGGGCGCAGTCTACCGGGCCGAAGACCTGCTGTTACCGGGACGGGTCTGCGCCATCAAAGAGATTGCGGCGCAGCCGGACATGAGTGAAGAGGCAGCCACTCAACTGCAGACGCAATTTCGGCGCGAAGCCGAGGTGCTGGCGCGTCTGGATCATCCCAACCTCCCCAAAGTCTCCGATTACTTCACGCAAAATGAGCGGGAATACCTGGTAATGGACTTCGTCGCCGGCTACGATCTCCGCGAGATCATCGAGCAGGCACGCGAGCGCGGGCGCCTGCTCGAAGAGGCCCAGGTGCTAAAGTGGGCCGATCAACTCTGCGACGCTCTCAGTTATCTTCACTCTCAAGACCCCCCTATTTTACATCGGGACGTAAAGCCTTCAAATATCAAGCTAACGCCTTCGGGCTTCCTCAAACTCGTGGATTTTGGACTCGTCAAATTGCTGACCAGTGACGAGTCCCGAACCATCACCGTAGTGCAGGGGCGCGGGACCGCGGCCTACACGCCGCTGGAGCAGTACGGCAGCGAGGGCGAGCATACGGACACCCAGAGCGATATCTACGCGCTGGGCGCTACCCTGTATCACCTGCTGACCAGCCGTCCACCGGCCACCGCGCAAGAGCGGTTCTTGCATCCCGACGCCCTCATCCCGCTGCGCGAGATCAACCCCAACGTGAGCCTGACCGTCGCCCAGGCCGTGCGCCAAGCGCTCAAACTCCATCCCACCGAGCGTCCCGACAGCATCCAGGCGTTTCACGAGCTGCTCACGCAACCCGCAACAGCATCACGGCGTGAACGGGAATCTGCGTCCTGGCAGGCTCGTGCTCGCGAAGAACCCCTGTCTATCGCCGTCAGCTGGCAACAGGCTATCAGGGCCAACTCTACCTTGCTGCTGGGGATGATTATACTCACCGGATTGGCAATCCTGCTCACATTCTAAGGCATTGAGGGATCGGTGTAAGGGTCGGTGGGGTGAATCGACTGCTTTAGAATCAGCCACAAGAGAATAAATCCACCGCCGAGAAAGGTCACCCCGCCAGAGAGAATCTCCCGCCCCGCAAGCCAGTAAAACCAGCCCCGAAAGAGCCAGCGTCCGATCACGATAAAGAGAAGATAGAAACAAAGGCCACAAAGGTACCCATAGGCCCCCCGCCGCAGCGCGGCAACGCGGCCCATCCCTTTGCGCAGGGCCCACGCCACGCCACCCCCTCCCGCAAGCAAGGCGCCCAGCAGCCCCCAACCCAGTAGATAGATGCGGCGGGGCACCGGAAGACGCAAGGGTTCCGGAAGCGCGGGCTCTTCTATCGTAGCCTCCGCGTCCGTCTCCGCGGTCGGGGTAACGTCGGACGTCTCCGTCGGCGTCGGGGTGATAGAGATCATCACCACAGATTGCCCCTCCCGAATGGTCAGCTGCAAATGATAGAAGGGCGCCACCGCCCCAGACTTTACGGAGATATCCAACTGCCCCACCCTATCAAGTGTGATGGGGATAAAAGCCACACCGTCCTCGGTCTCAGCTTCCACAACTTCCCGGCGATTCTCCTGCGGGTAGTTCAGGATAAATTCCGCCGCGGTGCCATCGGGAACAGGATTTCCGTTGCGATCGAGAATGACGCTGGTCCGCAGATGGATAACGTCGTCCTTACGAATGCTGTTGCGCTCGTCATCGGTCATCGCTTGCCCATCCTCCTTGACCACGGCCAGCGAGATGACCTGGTTGGGATCAGGCTCTGTCTGCACGGAGATATCGTAGTTGAGCGCGGGGATGGTCACCGGCGAGTCGCCCGCGGCAGGCAAATCACGGAAGAGCGCCCGCACGCCGGCCTGTACAAAAGTCTCGCCGGGACTGTAAAGACTGTAATAGACGTCCAGCTTGCTGAAGTCCGTCGTGCCCAGGCCGTAGGGAGAACCGAAGTTCAGGACGGCGACTTGCCGCCGCTCCAGCAGCCCGGCTTCCTGCTCCAAGAGCCTGACCAACGCGTCGGATTCGACAGCGTGGTCGCTCAGATCCGTCACGGCGAAGATGATCCACTGCGCCGCCTGCAGAGCAGCGCGTACCTGATAGTTGAGGCTCTCCTCATCGTCGGTGGGCGGCGCTTCCAAAGTCGCCAGGAGCTCGGCAAAGGTAAACTGCTGTACCATACCGGACGTTATCTGCCCGGTGCCCTCACGTCCATAGAGTTTCTGCAAGGAGTCACGTACCGCACCCGAGGCGAGGGTGACCCGCGGGTTGTCCTCCGCCCCTGCTAAACTCAGAGGCCGTTCCTGCGTGAAGATAACGAAGCGCTCACCGGCCTGCGGCGGTGACGGCAACAGATCCTCCGTCTGAGGAACCAGGCGCGTGATAGCGTTGAGCGCAACGCGCGCGCCGACGTTACCTGAGGACTCCTCGGCCAACACCTCCTCCAGCGCCGCCCGATCCCGCACCACCTCGGTGAGCGTTCGCTCCGGATAGAGACGTAGTTTTGCCTGCAAAACGTGGTAAAGCGCCTCGTCCACCCGCGAGCGGAAGGCGGCGTCCGTCTCGTAGCTCTGAGCGAGGAAATCCAACGTGTCGCGGACGTTTGTAAAATGAGCCTCCCAGCTCTCCTCGACCGCGAAACGATCCATAATCAATAGATCGTTGCCGGCCAACAAGGCATCGCGGGCCATACGTCGGGCGTTGAAGGTCCGCCCCTCTGGATCATCGAAGAGGCGCAGGGAGCGCTGGCCCAGGTTATCAGCGACCAGTAAGCCGCCCGCCGCCTGCCATTCTGCGACGGGCTCCAGCGCCAGCTGCAGCGCCTGGACGTCCAGACTTAGCGGACGGCTGGAGGCGCGAACGCTTCCCTGCAAACCGCTGTAGCGCACGTGCGGGATCAGCAAGCCGTCGGCGACGCTTACAGCACCGGGTGTCCCATCTAGCACGGTATAGAAAGGTTGCATATCCGTGCTCCGGAGCTGCTCCAGCGACCGCTGCACGGTGGGCACCTCCTCCGTGAGCGGGCGGTCGATGCTGCCCACGCCGGGAAAATAGCGGGGAATGACCGTGAGCTTATCGTCGCTGCCCTGGTGCAACCCGCGGAGATAGGCCTGCCCCAGCTCGCCGACCCAATAGGGACTGCTCCCAAAGACCGCCGTGCCCAAACTCGCTGGATCCTCGCCCCGCGGCGTCGCCAGGACGTCTAGGTCAGGCCCCAACACGAAATTGACGCCCATAGCGGAGAGCTCGCGACCCATCACCTGACCGGTCGCCTCCGACAGCGCACGCGCCCACGTCGCGCCCAACGCCATCGACGTGGGGAGTGGGGTAGTATCGGAGATGAAACTGGTGATGGGAAGCCCGGCGACGTTGGTCTCTACGCCGATAAACAAGGGCAACGGCGGCTCAGTGACGGAGATCCGCTGCCACGCCGTGCTCTGAAGCTGATTCGTCAAGGAGAGGACCGCGGAAGCGCCCATGGTCGGCAGGAGGTTGCCGTTCTCTGGGCGCAGCAAAACGCCGCCTACTGCGTAGTCGTCAACCAACGTGACGATGGCAGAGGCGTCCTCAAGCTGGTTACTGGGAAACGAGACCATGACCAGCTGGCCCACCTTGGCCTCAGTGGGCAGTTGTGCGATTAATTGTAGCACGGGGTCATCTTCGACCGTCTCCTGGGCGCCGACCACCGGGACGAGTGAGAACAGGGCAGCCAACAGGAGTAACCAGGTCGTGACGCCGCGCCAACTCACTGGGTGCAGCATGATAATATCCTCCGGAGTTTATTGTAACTCAGACGATCATTTACTCAAGTGGGCAAACAAGCAGCGTGCGGATTTGACATACAACTTCCCTCTGGTAGACTTCCCAACGTCGGCTTTACTAAACGACGGTGTTACCATGAGGCGCACCGCGCTTTCGCTATGTAATCGACAATTATCGTAAGTGCGGCGCACCTAAGTCTGGGAGGTCTCTGACATGAAACGTTATAGTTTATTGGTGATCCTGCTCCTGGTGGGCGCCTGGACGGCGTTGACCGGATGTGGACGTCCCCCTCTGCTTGAAGACGTAAAAATCGCCCCTGACCTTATCACACCCAACGCCGACGAAGAGGAAGATTTGGCCCGCATCTCCTTTCGACTCAACGAAAACGCGGATGTCGCCATCTATCTCTACGACGAGGCAGGCGAGCGCTACACCTTTCGCCCGCCGACCCGACTGAGCTTCAACGAGGAACCTTACTCCGTGCTCTTCCCCGGCGTCGTCGAGGGGTTCCTGCGGCAAGATGAGGATTTTGAATACATGGTTGAGAAGCGTGTGCTTCCCGACGGTCTTTACACGTGGGAGATCCAGGCGGAGGCGGTCAAGGGCGGCAGCGCCGTTGTCACCGGGACGCTGCAGATCGCCGACGCGGACACCCAACTACCCGGCATCCGGGGCTTCTCCATTTATCCCAAGACCTTCTCGCCCAACCAGGACGGCATCGACGACCGGGTGCGTATCAACGCTTTCTTGCAAAAAGACGTCGAGGAGCTGCTAGTCTACATGATCGATGAGGAAGGTATTCCCCGCTACATCTCGGAGGACGATCAGAGCACGACGCCGCTCAACGCAGAAGGTTTGCACACCTTCGACTACGACGGCGGCATCGACGCGGGTGCAGCCCCCCCGCCCAATGGCACCTACGAGGTCCACGCTGAGGCCCGCGATGCCGTGGGACAGCAGATACGCGTCACCGATACGCTGGAGCTGGTCAACGCTGGGCGCCCCATGGCTTACATCCTCAACGCCGAGGTCGAGTGGTCGGTGGAGAACACGCTGGTGTTGGGCGAGACGCTTTACTTCACCTTGACCGTGGAGAACGATGGCGTCGCCCCCCTGCGCACCAGCGGCCCGCCGGTAGGCACCATCTATGAAAATGACCAGAACTACGCGACCCTGGGCGAGACCATCGAGGCCGGCGCCTTTCGCGTGGGCATCCATTGCGAGAACGCCACAATCAACTACCCCTGGCGCTGGGCCATCGCCGACGAGGAGACGCTGCTGGCGGATGAAGAGGGTTATCGTTACCTTCCTGTCGGCGCGCGCGCGCAGGTCACCGGCGGCGTGCGCTTTGTGGACGTGGTGGAGGCCAGGAATCCCCAATATTGCTGGGCCGGGCTAATTCACGAGGACGTAGAAATCGCGCCGGTCAACAATAACGTTGATCCCATCCTTCTGAGAGTCGTGACGCCCTGAGGACCATGGAGCGGTTAAGTGTCATCATTGTCTCCTGGAACGTCCGCACCCTGCTGGACGGTTGCTTGACCGCGCTGCAGGCAGCGCTCGAACGTGCGCCGGTGCAGACCGACGTCTGGGTCGTGGATAACGCGTCGCGGGACGGCTCCCCCGCCCTGGTTCGGACGCGACATCCCTGGGTGCACCTGGAGGCGCTGGAGGAGAACCGGGGCTTTGTCGGCGGTAACAACCTCGTTCTTCGCCGTCTGATGGCCCAGCCTGAGCCCCCCGACCTGCTCTGGCTCTTAAACCCCGACACCGTGGTGAGCGCCGACACCGTCCCCATCCTGGTAGACTTCTTTGCCGAACATCCGAATGCCGGTCTCGCCGGTCCCAAGCTCCTGAACCCCGACGGCACGCTCCAGCAAAGCGCCTTTCGCTTTCCGGGAATTACGCAAATTCTGTTTGATCTAGGTTATCTGCCGCGACGTCTCTATAAGAGTCGGTGGAATGGGCGGTACAGCGCTGATGACTACGCGAAATCGGACCCCTTCCCCGTGGATCATCCCCTGGGCGCCGCCATGCTGGCCCGAGGCCGAGCCGTCGCCGACGTCGGACTGCTGGACGAGGATTTCTTTATGTACTGCGAGGAGATCGACTGGGCCTGGCGCATGAAGAAAGACGGCTGGGACGCCTGGCTCGTCCCCGTCGCCGAGGTGGTGCATTACGGCGGAGCCAGCGCCAGCCAGGCGCGCCCCGAGACCACGGCCCACCTCTGGCAGAGCCGCGCCCGGCTCTACGAGAAACATCACGGCGCGCTGACCCGGACGCTGGCCCAGTGGCTGGTAGCCGCGCACTTTCGCCGACAGTCCGCCACTTCGCCCGCGTGGGCCAGAGCGTACGAGGACATCCTCGAGGCCTGGTCATGACGCGGATCACCGGCGTTATCCTCACCTTAAACGAAGCGCGGCACGTCGTCGCCTGTATCGACAGCCTCCGGTGGACCGACCGCGTCCTCGTCTTCGACAGCTACAGCACCGACGGGACGGTCGCATTGGCCCAAGAGGCCGGCGCCGACGTCGTACAGCACCGCTTCGAGAACTACTCGCAGCAGCGCAACGCCGCCCTGGACGCCGCCCACTTCGCCGATTGGGTACTCTTCGTCGACGCGGACGAGCGGGCCACCGACGACGTCGCCGCGGAAATCCAGGCCATCACCGCGCAGAGACGTCCAGAGGTCGGCTGGTGGATTCCCCGCCATAACTACATCTTCGGTCACCGTATGCGCGGCGCCGGCTGGTGGCCCGATACGCAGCTGCGCCTGCTCCGGCCGAACCACGCGCACTACGACGAGCAGCGCGCGGTCCACGAAGAGGCTATCCTGGACGGACCGGCGGGCGAGCTCACCGCGCCGCTCGTCCACTACAACTACGAGACGCTGGCCCAATTCAAGGCCAAGCAGCGGCGCTACACCGACTTTGACGCCCAGATTCTACAGGAACGCGGCGTTCGTCCCCACCGCTACACCCCCTATACTCAATGCCTGCGCCACTTCTGGTGGCGCCTTGTGACGCTCTCAGGGTG
Organism: uncultured Anaerolineales bacterium; assembly: GCA_964500755.1. GTDB lineage: Bacteria > Chloroflexota > Anaerolineae > B4-G1 > SLSP01 > G713. Next base: position 6,906 of record CAZCPK010000013.1, on the reverse strand, counting down.
GCGTGACGGCCTGTACGGCATCCTGCTCTCAGGGCTGATGGCCTACTACGAGCTGGTCAAATATCGTAAAGTACGGCGTCTGCAGAGAGTAGAGGGGGAAAGCGATGGATGACCGACGCCGCCGTATCGCCCTCTTTCTGCTCAGTACCCTCTTCCTCCTCTGCCACCGTTCCGCTCAGGGCGCGCCTGCGGCGCGTGGCATCCCCGACCGGCGCTTTGGCGTGATCGGCGCCTACGACGCGCCTGAGGCCGCCACGGCGTTGGGCGCCGGCTGGACCCGGGTCGTCTTCGACTGGAATCAGATCCAGCCGGACGGCCCCGAGACGTGGGTGGAGTTTCCCGTTCCCGACGCCACACTCGACGCCGAAGTCGCCGCCGGCCGGGAGATCGTCGGATTGATCAACACGGCACCCGGATGGGCCCACGCACAGTTCGGCGGCAAGAACGTCCCGCGCGGGTTAGAGCTCCCGGTCGATGATCCCGGAAACATCTGGGCCGTCTTCGTGCGGACGCTGGTACAACGTCATCGGGGACGCATCCGCCACTGGATCATCTGGAACGAGCCGGACATCTGGGGGACGGACTTCCAGTCGTGGGGTGGCAGCGTTGAGGAGTTCGCCCGTCTCCTCGAAGTCGCCTACCATGCCGCTCACGCCGCCAACCCGAACGCCGTGCTCCATCTACCGGCAGTGACTCACTGGTGGGACGCCAACTACGGGCGCGAGCTCTTTATGCGGCGCCTGCTCGATACGCTCTCCTCCCATCCCGAAGCCGCCGAGCACGGTTATTACTTCGACGCGTTCACACTTCACCTCTACTTCAACGCCGATACCGTCTATGACTTGAGCCAAGTCTATCACAACCTGTTGGCGGAATACGGGCTCTCAAAGCCGTTGTGGATCGTTGAGACCAACGCGCCGCCGTCCAACGACCCCGCCTGGCCCATCCAGGGGCCAAATTTCCAGATCACGCAGGAAGATCAGGCCGCCTTTATGGTCCAGGGGTTGGCGATGGCCCTGGCGGGCGGGGCGCAGCGCGTGGGCGTCTATAAACTAAAGGACGCGGAGAGCGACCACGTGAACCCGGAGCCCTTCGGGTTGGTGCGCATGGACGGCAGCCGGCGACCCGCGTTCCACGGTTACCAGGTCGCCACGACGTATCTGGCCGGCTTCCGCAGCGCCACGCTCTTGCAACGCGACGCCGCGACGACGGTGCGCGTGCGGCGCGCCAACGGTTGGACGACGGCGACGTGGGCGCGCGGACCGGAGGACGTCACGGTACAGATACCGGCGCAGGCCGGTTCGGCGCGCCTCGTCGACGTCCACGGCAACGTGCGCTGGATCACGGCGCAGGGCAGTCACTACACGCTAACCTTGCCCGGCAGCCCCTGCACGCATCCGGCGTCGCCATGTCTTATCGGTGGCGCGCCTTATCTTATCGTGGAAGGCGGGCTTAGCGCCAGCTACGCGCCGCCGGCTGCGAACAGCGCGCCTACGTCAACCCCTCTCCCGACGGCAGCCCCCCCTAACCTGACCCCTACGCCCATCAGGATCACGCCCACGGAGCCCGCACCCATGGAGCCCGTGCACCCGCTCACCACAACCGCGACGACGGTCCCCTCCTCACCCACACCAACCCCTACGCCAACCACCACGCCGACGCCTGCCTTCACGCCGACATCCACACCGACGTTCGCGCCCTCTTCGACGCCCACAGCCACAGCGACCCCGACCGCTACCCCCCCCCCAGCACCTACGGACGCCGTTGAGGAGACAGCCAGTCCAACGAGCACCCTCCCTCCCCCGAAAGACACCGACGTCCAACGCCGCACCTTGCTCTGGGCATTCGGATTACTGATCATCGGCGGCGCCTTCTGCGTCCAACGAAGGCTAAGGAAGGCGCCGTGACGGGTCGGAGACACGTTCGTCGCCCGTTTTTTGCCGTCACGCTCGGTGTGCTGATCGCCGGGGGCCTGGTCGCCTGCTTGACGCCGAAGACGCCACAGACGACGCCCTTGGTGAGTCCGCATCCACTGCCCACTCGCGCGCCGCCGCCCACAGTCGCCACAGTCGCAGACCTGCTATCCGCCATGCAGGCGCCCTTGTCCAGCGGGCAGCCGGCGGCGGCGAAACCCCTCTGGGAAGCCGCTGCAACCCGCGCGCCAGAAGCCGCAGCGGTCCACAAGGAGGGCGCGCGGCTGGCGCTGGCTTTAGGTGACCTGGAAACGGCTGAGGAACGCGCCTGGTCCGCGGTGCTGGCGGCCCCGGAGGATGGCCTGACCTGGGCGCTCCTAGGTGAGGTGCAGCAACGCACCGAAAAAAAGCAGTTGGCCCAACAAGCGTTTGCCAATGCCGTGGCCTTCGCGCCGGAGCTGGCCCCCGACCTCTTCGCCACGCGCTGGCAGTTGGCCCGACAACTGGAGGACACCGATCAATTGACAGCCTTGGCCCAGGGGTACGTCCAACGCAATCCCGACAACCCATTGGGACTTTACTATCGTGCGGAAGCGCTACTGGCCGGCTATCACAACCGTGCAGCGCTGGATCTGTTGCTGCTGGGCATAGAGGATGACGCGCCCGCCGTACTGTGGTACACGCTCGCCCGCACCTATCTCCGGCTGAGCGCCGAGGCGGAGGCCGCTATCTGCCTAGAGGCGGCCCTGACCGCTTACAATCGCGGCGACCAGAGTATGGCGCTGGCCAGCGACACCCCCCTGTACGATCTACACAGAGCGTTGGCCGAAGCCTACCTGGACAGCGGTGCGTGCGAGCAGGTGGCGCCGCGCATCGCTCTGCTGGCGACGCCTTACCCGGATCTGCAACCCTTGCTGGAACAGGGTCTGAATTGTCCGGAGGTCACGCCGTCCCCCACCCCCTGGCTCCCCGCGGACTGGCAAGATTCGGACTAAGAAGCCTGGGCGTCTACGAGACGTCCTTCTGAATTTAATCCCGGCTTGAACGCGGCACCATTCGATCTTCGCCGTCCCTGAGGAACGCGGAGCTCGTCCGCTGGGGTTCGGAGGTTTAAGCGACCTCATTTGCACAATCCATCAGATGACGTGTGACAGAACTTCGGCTTCAAATCACAAACTTGCCGTCCTTATAGAAGCGCTCCCCATCCACGGTGATCTCGCCGCCCTCACGCATGTCGCAGATCATATCCCAATGCACGGCGGATTTGTTCTGGCTGCCGGTCTCCGGATAGCCAGCGCCAATGGCCATGTGGAAGCTGCCTCCGATTTTCTCGTCGAAGAGGATGTTCTTCGTGAAGCGCGTAATCCCTTCATTGGTACCGATGGCGAACTCGCCCAGATAGCGCGCGCCCTCGTCGGTCTCGAGCATGCGGTGCAGGTAACGCTCATTTTTCTCTGCCGTCGCCTTGACGACCTTCCCATCGGAGAACCAGAGCTCAATCCCTTCCACCTCGCGCCCTCCGGTGATGGAGGGATAGGTGAAACGCACCCACCCGTTGACACTATCCTCAACGGGACCGGTGAAGATCTCACCGCTGGGCATGTTGTGATGTCCGTCGGAATTGACGAAGGCCCGACCCTTGATGGAAAGCGTAAGATCCGCGTTTGGGCCGAGGACCTTGACCTTGTCGTGACCCTTGAGCCAGTCGATAACCCGCTGCTGCTCGTCGTGGATGCGGCGCCACTCCGCGACGGGATCCTCGCGATCACAGAAACAGGTTCCGTAGACAAAGTCCTCATAGGCACGCAGGCTCATGTCAGCTTCCTGGGCACCGGCCGCCGTGGGGAAGAGAGTCCCGCTCCACTTCAATGCGCCGCTGGCGCCGCGCTTCATAAACGTCTCCATGACGGGCATCAGCGCCTTGTTGTGCAGTGCTTGCCGATCAGGATCAACGTCATTCAACTCCCGGGTATTCTCCGGTGCGCGGATACTGATGTAGCCATCAAACTCCTCCACAACCAACTTCCGCAGAGGATTGACGTACTCCAGCTGATCTTCACTGGCTTTACGATAATAAATCTCCTCAAGACCAGAAAGGTGCACGTTGACCAGAGGATGTCCGCCCCGATCCAGAATGTGACCATACACCGCCCTGATCAAATCAGCCGCCGGTGGCGCGCCCATAATCCCAATCTTCTCCCCGGGCTGCACGTCGACCGAGTACTCTACCAATAACCGCGCCAGACGTTCTATCCGAATATCCATTTTGCCTCCGTCATATAAAGGTTGAAAAGTTGCGCGTTGCAAGCTAACTCTACTGAAAAAGGTGTTTCAAAACAAGCGATTCTGCCTCGTCTTTCTTGAGTGTTTCAGGCCAGAGGCAAATCCTCCAGGCCAACCAGGCTGGCGCCAGGGGAGACGTCCTCACCCTGGGCGCGCAGGAAAGATTCCACGCCCAGCAAGAAGGCAACGACGTAGTCACGACGGCGGGCTTGACCGATGTGGCCGACCCGCAAAATCTTACCCTTGAGCTCACCGATGCCGCCGGAGACCATCACCCCGGCATTTTCCAGTAGCGACCGTCTCAACGCCTGGGCGTCGACGCCAGGACGCATGCGGAACGCCGTGGTCAGTGGAGATGCATACGCGGCCTCGGTAAGCAAGGCAAAGCCCAGCGCCCGGAGTCCGTCCTGGACGGCCATAGCCGCAGCGTTGTAAGCCGCGTAGCGATTTGCCACACCCTCCTCAAGCAGGCTTTGCAGGCTATGATGCAGGGCATTGATGTTACTGGTGGGCATGGTCACGGGCGTGGGGTGCCAATCCCCCCAGTTTTCAGCATACCAGCGCCAGGTCTTGAGATTGAGATACCAGCTGCGGTGCGCGTCACAGGCGTCGATCCGCTCCCAAGCGTGCGGACTGACGGAGAGCAGCGCCACACCCGGCGGCGTCTCAAACGCCTTATTGGCGACCGTGGCACAACAGTCAATCCCCCAATCGTCCACGGCCAGCGGCACCCCGCCCAGGGAGGAGACGGCGTCCACGACGACGAGCAGATCCCGATTCCGGCCGGCGGCCGCAATCCCCTCTAGAGGATTCAACACGCCCGTCGAGGTCTCGTGATGCACCACGGCCAGAGCTTTAACCTCTGGATGCTTATCCAACGCCTCCTGCACCAGCGCCGGGCGAATAGGTTGGCCCATTTTCACGTCCAGACGGACGGGTTTCAATCCCAGGGCCGCCACCAGTGAACACAACCGCTCTCCGAAAAAGCCGTTGCTGGGAACGAGAACCGGCGTGCCTGACTCCAGGGCGCTACTCAACGCGGCCTCCAGGGCCATCGTCCCGGGTCCGGCCAGCAGGTAGAGATCGTTTTTCGTCTCAAAGACCTGCTTGGCCATTTCGATGGTCTCCCCGTACAGGCAGATCCACTCATCGCCATAATGAGGCCGGCTGGGAATAGCCATCGCCTCTCGCACGGAATCTGGAACGTCGACGGGGCCGGGAATCATCAGTTTTGGATCGGTCATACGTGAGCCTCCCACAAGTAGTTGGTAAAATATAGCTGTGCAGCTTTACTTACGATGTCGCAACTCCAACTTCGCGGCATGCAGCCTAATGTCCTCGAGCTTACGTACTTCTCCACAAAACGCAAGCCCCTGCGCACAACACGCAGGGGCTGAAACGTAATGCCGGGATGGGGTCTGACTTTACGACACCTTGATTGTCTTGAAGCGTACCTTCTCGGTCTTGGGTAACACCAACGTGAGCACCCCGTCCTCGAAAGTCGCCTCCGCTGCATCGACGTCTACGGGCACGTTGAGACGCAGGGCGCGTCCGAAGACGCAGCCAAACGGGCGTTCCTGCAGAAGATACCGGACGTCCTCACGTTTTCCCTGTAACGTTCCCTGAATTGTAAGCACGTCCTTCTCCACGACGATCTCCACGTCGTCAGGGCCCAATCCGGGCAGCGACGCCTTGACGACGATCTCACCGTCAATTGTATAGACGTCCAACGGCAAGCGCAATGCCTCAGCGCCACATCGAGAGAGCATATCCTCAGATAGTTTAGGATCCAACACCATCACAGACCTCCTGTCTTCTCAGCTGTTGAAAGTCTTCTTCGTGAACATGTACTTATGCTATAGCAAAGTCATTAGAGTGACCTTAGCGGTTCATTAGCGATTAATAAACATTACGTCGAGATGGTTCATTTTCCCGGTTGGTAAGTTTGGCTGTACTGAAAAAAGGTCCATCTAACCACAGAGCACGCGGAGGGCACAGAGATTTTAAGTTCTATTATGATTTTCTGCCATGATATCCGGAGAAATGTGAAAATAATTAAACACCATACTAAATTTTTCTTTGTGCTCTCTGTGATCTCTGCGGTAAACAGGCTTTTTTCACCAGAGTCATGGTTGATGTCCAGGATTGACAACGCCCCTCGCGCTGTGATAGACTGGGTAGTGTCATCGGGCGGTCCGGTGCACGGAAATCCAATCACACGCAAGGGGGAACCTCATAAAATGCTTGTTGATGTCTAACCGTCTCTTCAACACCCTGCTATCCAGCCATTTCTGCGCTCCTACCTCGAGAGGAAAGGTGTGTGGTAATGGGGGAGCGGACAATTGCTTCTATACCAACCCATGATCTGCAAGCACGGAGCACTTACCATGAAAAGAAACAAATCTTCCCTCTCATCGTTCGCTCATTTTTCGGCAGTTTTCGAGATTTGAGGCCGAAATTGGTCAACCCTGCTCTCAACGGCTTCAATCTCGCTTTGAAGAGCTGTAAGTTGTGAATAAAAGGAAGAAAAATATGCGTCCAGTAGCTTCAGGCCGACTTGTGGATTGCATTTCGTGCCTTTAGCGAATGCTTACGCAACAGGATATGAAGCTATTGAACTTGAATATGTCTCTATTTGCACTACAGGTATATTGATTTAAATTACGGTATAGTATCTTGCCTGGATAAGTGTTCTTTAACATTTAAATTG